>QIBA01000038.1 GCA_003225175.1 Acidobacteriota bacterium | reverse complement strand
AAGCTCAACTGGCTGCTTTCGGGAAGCCACTTGCGTAATCAGCCGAACGGAATTTCTGATTTACAGAACGCCGCCGGCCACAGTAATCTGTCGCGTGTTTTTCGGGAGACGATTCTTGCCCATTCGAAGAATTTCGGTTTGCGTCGTTCTGTTGCTTGTTGCCACACTTGCTTTCGCCGACTCGCTTGGGGACGAAAAAGCCCGAGCTAAACAGATCCTGAAGATTGTTTCCAAGGACATTGAGAAGAACTACTACGATCCCAATCTCAAAGGCCTGAATTGGACCGAGCTCAATGCTCAGGCGGTCGAGATGATCGACAAGGCGCAGTCCGTTGGGCAGATTTACACAACGATTTTCGGCTTAGTGGATCGTTTAAACGATTCGCATACGATGTTCCTGTCTCCGGGTCACGTCTCGGTTCCGCAATTCGGCTTTGAGGCGAAGGCGTATGGAAACGAGATATATGTAACCAAGATCAAGGAAAAAGGCCAGGCGCAAGCAGCCGGACTTCAGCTCGGAGACCGCATTGTTCTAGTCAACGGCTTCGACGCAGAACGCCAATCCTTCGACAAGATGATGCTCTTCTTCCATGCGCTCCAGCCCGTGAGCCAGCTCGAGCTTGTATTCATGCGCGGAAAGAGCGCTCCGCAGAAGCTAAGGATTCCCGCGAAGATCATCTCGAGCACAATGGTCTTCGACATGAACAATGACCTGAATATCTGGGATTTAATCAAGAATTCTGAGAACGCAGAGAAGGAAGAAGAGTTCCGTTTCACCAAGGCGGAGGAAAACGACGACATCGGCTATCTTGCGGTCAAGACATTCATGCTGGAGCCCGAATCGATCGGTAGCTTCGCCACACTCGCAGGCAAGGCGAAGGCACTCATCATTGATATGAGAGGTAACTTCGGAGGCAGAGAGGACGCCCTCGCATCGTTCGCCAGCCACTTCATTTCCGAACCGGACAACATGGCGGATGTGCTGACTCGTAAAGGTACCGAGCCCCGAAAGCTCAAGCCAGCGAGAGGAGCTTATTCGGTTCCCATGGTCATCCTCGTAGACAGTCAAAGTTCAAGCGCAGCCGAAATCTTTGCGCGCTATTTCCAGCTCAAGCACAAAGCTACTGTCATAGGCGACCAGACTGCCGGAAGAGTGGTTTCATCCAGATTTTTTCATGAGCAGCTGGGCACAGATCGAGTTGTGCCATTTGGGGTGCAGATCTCTGTCGGGAAAATCCTGTTTCCAAATAACGAGGATTTAGAAGCGAAGGGTGTAACTCCTGACCAGAAGTGCTTGCCAACAGCAGAAGACCTGCGCGAGGAACGAGACACTTGCTATTCGATGGCCGTAGCATTGCTCAAAAAGCAGCTCGGCGCGCCTGAGAAACAGCAAGCAAAGACAACGAGCAATTGACAAGCAACGGCCTTTTAAAGAATCGCTAATCGCTTACTCACTTCCTTGAATGTAGCCAGTGCCTGATCAAGCTGCGCGCGTGTGTGCTTGGCAGTCATGATCGTGCGAATGCGGGCTTTGCCTTCGGCAACTGTTGGGAATGCGATGCCAGTCGCCATTACGCCTTCGTTAAATAGCTCGCGGGAGAACTGCATCGCTAATTTTCCATCTCCGACAATGACCGGCGTGATCGGCGTCTCACTCGCTGGAGTGTTCCTTCCGCCAATATTGAAGCCCAGATTGCCGAGTTCCTTTTTGAAATAGCGCGTGTTCTCCCAGAGTTTCTCCATTAACTGCGGCTCCTGCTCAAGGACCTCGAAGGCCGCGATGCAGGTCGCTGCGACCGATGGCGGATGGGAGGTCGAGAACAGAAAGGGCCGCGCGCGGTGATAGAGAAAATCGATCAGCTCACGAGTGCCGCAGACATATCCGCCCAGAGCTCCGATCGCTTTCGACAGAGTGCCGACCTGAATGTCCACGCGACCGTGAACCTTAAAGTGATCGATGGTGCCGCGGCCGTTCCGGCCGAGTACGCCTGATGAATGGGCATCATCGACCATCATGATCGCGCCATACTTCTCCGCAAGATCGCAGAGCGCGGGCAGAGGCCCGATGTCGCCATCCATGGAGAAGACACCGTCGATGATCAGCAGCTTCTGTCCCGGCTGATCTTTCACCGAAGCGAGCTGTTCTTCGGCATGAGCGGTGTCTTTGTGGCGGAAGACCAGGATCTTCGCCCGCGAGAGTCGCGCGCCATCGATAATCGAGGCATGGTTCAACTCGTCGGAGATGATGAAGTCTTCCTTTCCCAGAATCGCTGAAACGGTTCCTGCATTCGCTGCGAATCCAGACTGAAAAACGACGCAGGCTTCGACGTTCTTAAAGCGCGCGATCTTCTCTTCCAGCTCAATGTGGATGCGCATCGTGCCCGCGATCGTGCGCACGGCGCCGGATCCGACGCCGTACTTTCTTGTCGCTTCCAGCGCCGCCTCGCGCAGCTTGGGATGCGTCGTCAGTCCTAGATAATTGTTTGAGGCAAGATTGATGACTTTCTTGCCGTCAAATGTGCACACCGGCTCCTGCTCGTCTTCGAGCACGCGGAGCTTGAAGTGAGTGCCTTTTTCCTTGAGCTGATTAATTTGATCGGTGAGGTACGAAAGCGGATCTACGCGGGTTGCAGTTGGCATGACGGAATAGGATAAACCGGGCGCTCGGCTATCGGCAGTCGGCGCTCAGCCGCACTACTCACCATAATCAGACGACCTCGATCAGCTTCTCACCTTTCGGCAGCACCTCGCCCATCCGCACCGCCGGCACTCCGGCGACTTCCATTGCGGCAATCAGGCCCTTAACGATCCTGCCCGGAACAGAAAGCAACAGGCCGCCGGCAGTTTGGGGATCATAGAGCAAAGTTTTCAGATCTTCCGGAATGCCTCTTTCGTAAGCGACACAGCTTTCTGCAAACTCGCGATTGGTCTTCAGGCCGCCGGGAATGAATCCGCGCTGCACGCATTCCAAGGCACCGCGCAGGAGTTCGATCAATTTGGATTCGATACGAATGCTAGTCTTGCTTCCGAGCGCCATTTCGCGCGCGTGCCCAATCACGCCGAAGCCAGTGATGTCAGTAGCAGCGTGAACCTCGAAGCCGCCCTGATGAATGACCTCGACTGCACGCCGGTTCAGTCTTGTCATCGAGGCCATGGCGCCGTCTATCCATTCCTTCTTTGCTTCTCCGCGCTTTATGGCGGTTGAGATTACTCCAGTTCCAATCGGCTTGGTAAGAATCAACGCATCGCCAACTCTGGCCTTCGCATTCGCCCAGAACTTCTTAGGATGGACGCGTCCCGTGACGCTGTAGCCAAGTTTCATTTCAGGATCACGAACGCTGTGGCCACCGGCAACGATGCAGCCGGCTTCCTGCATCTTGGAAAGGCCGCCGGCGAGCATCTCTCCAAGCACTTCGAGGTCTCCGGCTTCGGGAAAACAGACTATGGCCAGCGCATTCATCGGCTCCCCGCCCATGGCATAGACATCGCTGAGCGAGTTCACAGCCGCGATTTGGCCGAAGATATAGGGATCGTCGACGATCGGCGTGAAGAAATCGACGGTCTGCACCAAAGCAAGATCGTCGTTCAGGCGGTACACGGCCGCATCGTCAGCCGTATCAAAGCCGACCAGCAGGTTCTCGTCATGTTGCCGGGCTAATTTCCCAAGCACCTTGTCCAGCGCCGCCGGACTCAGCTTCGACGCTCAACCTGCGGCCTTCACCTGCTCCGTAAGGCGCAAAGGACGACGATCTTCCATAAATTCGATTCTACGCGTGGCGAATCGGCGGTTCGGAATGACAACAGCGGAGAGGAAATTAGATCAACTGGCGACGATGCAGGGCCCCGAGAGCCCAAGCAGCATTCTCTCTGGCGTGAGGTTCAGGAGACGTGATCAGCGTTTTGATCAGCGCGTCCGTTGACGATTTCCCAATATTGACCAGAGCTGAGGCCACTTCCTCGCCCAGGGTCAGCTTACGCACATCGAACGTATCCGGCTTGCGGTATTTCGAGACCTCAATGGGCGTCTGATCACCAAGAAGGTCTACCAAAGCGGGAATGGCTCGCTCAGCTGCAGTTCCGCGATTGCCGAGCCAATAAGCTGCGGCAGCGCGCTCCTGGGCTTCTTTCGACCGAAGCTGCGCGATGTGACGCGTAATGCTGTCTTCAGCGGATCGAACGCTAACCGACTCACCTCGTCCTACAAATCCGCAAAACAGGACCAAGCAGCTCAGCAGTGTCGAGAACAGAATGGCTTCCCGGTGTTGCTTCATGCGCCCTCGCAACTTCCCTGAAGAATTCCTTCCGGGAACAATACGCAACTGAGCTGCCGACCGGTTCCTACATGTAAGTGCAAGAAACAAAAAGCGGATCTTTGGGACCAAATAGCTTGCGCTCGCGCAACTACGCTTCAGAGATGGGACGCTCTGTCCGAAACCGGACGATGTTAGGGGTAACTTATAGCGATCTGCATAGCCATCTGCCAGTACTCGCATCGCGTTTGTGGTCGCTAAGACGTTGAAATATAAGGAAATCAATCATTGCTCTTATTGTTGACAGTAAGATACTAATATTTTATGATTCTGTTGTGCTTAGACAGCATCTAAGATAGTGAGCCGACAAGGCTAAACGTTCAGATTTTGTAAAAAACATCAGGAGGCTTGAAACAAATGGTTATCACGCGTTGGGATCCCTTCCGCGAACTCGCGACTCTGCAGAATCGCGTCAATGGCCTGTTCCAGGACTACGGACGTGGCCAGGATGAACTCACCAGCAGCGGCAGCTTCGTACCTGCAGTCGATGTCTATCAAGACGAACACAAGCTCACGCTGAAGCTCGAAATTCCGGGCGTGAAGCAGGAAGACTTGGATGTTCAGGTCGAGAACAATACGCTTACGATCCGCGGCGAACGCAGATTCGAGAAGGAAGAGAAGGAAGAAAACTTCCAGCGTATTGAGCGCCGCTATGGCAGCTTCTCCCGTTCTTTCACTTTGCCGAACACGATCGATACTGAGAACGTGAATGCCAGCTATGAAAACGGTGTACTGAAGCTTGAGCTGGCGAAGCGTGAAGAAGCCAAGCCGAAGCAGATCAAAGTGAACATCGGCAGCGGCAGCGTTGGCAGCGGCAAGAAGACGCTCGAGGGCACCAAAGCAGAGGGCAAGAGCGCAGCCTAATCAAAAAAGGAGTACATTTGGTTTGAGACGGGAGATTGGGCCCAGCGCCCGTCTCCCGTTTCTTTTTCGCTCCTCTCACCGCAAAATCTTTTTCAGCACGCGTTTTTGACGAGGAATTTTTATGGCAATTCGTTGGGACAAATTGACTCTTAAATCGCAGGAGGCCGTGCAGAAGGCCAGCGAACTGGCTTCGGAGAATGGCAATCCTGAGCTCTTGCCGATTCATCTTCTCGCAGCGCTGCTGGAGGACCAGGAAGGTATTGTTGTTCCCGTACTACGTCGAATTGGCGTAGGGCCGGAGAAGCTGCTCAGCGAAGCCAACGCTGAGATCCGCAAGCTGCCAAAGGTTTCGGGAGCGGCAGCGCAGCCGGCCATGTCACCGGCTTTGCAGAAGGGGATGGACTCGGCGTTCAAGCAGGCTGACACATTTAAGGACGAATATGTCTCGGCTGAGCATCTGCTGCTGGCGCTCTCGCAGCTTTCGAATGAACCTGCTCAGCGACTGCTCAAAGGTGCCGGAGCAACGCACGACAAGATCCTGCAGGCGCTCACGCAAGTGCGCGGATCACAGAAAGTGACTGACCAGAACCCCGAAGCCAAATATCAGGCACTGGAGCGGTACGCCAAAGACCTCACTGAACTGGCCCGCAAGGGAAAGCTGGATCCGGTGATTGGACGGGACGAGGAGATCCGCCGCGTAATCCAGGTGCTCTCTCGCCGCACGAAGAACAACCCTGTACTGATTGGGGAACCTGGCGTAGGCAAGACTGCAATTGTTGAAGGACTAGCACGGCGCATTGTTTCCGGCGACGTTCCTGAGATTCTCAGAAACAAGCGTGTAGTCTCTCTCGATCTCGGATCGATGTTAGCCGGCGCGAAGTATCGCGGCGAATTCGAGGATCGTTTGAAGGCTGTACTGAAGGAGATCGAGGACTCATCAGGACAGATGATTCTGTTTATCGACGAGCTGCACACTCTGGTCGGCGCCGGCGCCGCGGAAGGCGCCATTGACGCCTCGAACATGCTCAAGCCGGCTTTGGCACGCGGAGAATTGCGTGCGATTGGCGCCACCACCTTGAACGAATACCGCAAGTACATCGAGAAAGACGCAGCCCTCGAGCGGCGCTTCCAGATCGTCTTCGTGGGCGAACCCAATGTGGAAGACACGATTTCGATCCTGCGTGGGCTGAAAGAGCGCTATGAGGTTCATCATGGCGTTCGTATCAAGGATTCGGCAATCGTGGCGGCGGCGACACTGTCGCATCGGTACATCTCCGATCGTTTTCTGCCCGACAAAGCGATAGACCTTATCGATGAAGCAGCGGCCTCGTTGCGCATTCAGATTGATTCCATGCCGACCGAGATCGATCAGCTTGAGCGCAAGGCGACATCGCTGGAAATCGAGCGGCAGGCGTTGAAGCGCGAAAAGGATTCCAATTCGAAGGAGCGCCTTGCCGACCTCGAAAAGGAACTGGCTCAAATTCGTGAGCAAGCCAACGCTCTGAAAGCGCGCTGGAAAGAAGAGAAGCAGGCAATCCAGCGGATTCAGGAGCTAAAAGAGCGCATTGAAAAGCTGAGGATAGAGGAGCAGACGGAAGAGCGCCGCGGCAATCTGCAGCGCGTGGCAGAGATCCGTTATGGTCTGCTTCGCCAAGCGGAGGACGAGCTGAAGCGTCTCAGCGCGGAAAGCGACGGAGTCCGTCCTGTAAGCCGCATGCTTAAAGAAGAGGTGGATGAAGAGGACGTTGCTCGAATTGTCTCCAAGTGGACCGGCATTCCCGTTTCGAAGATGCTGGAAGGCGAGGTAAAGAAGCTGGTCAACATGGAAGCGCGGCTGCGAGAACGCGTCATCGGTCAGGATGCAGCGCTGGAGCGCGTCTCGAACGCTATTCGCAGATCGCGCGCGGGTTTGAGCGATCCCCGGCGTCCAATTGGCTCTTTCATTTTTCTTGGACCAACCGGCGTCGGAAAAACCGAGCTGGCACGTGCCCTCGCCGAGTTTCTCTTCGATGACGAGCACAACATGATCCGAATCGATATGTCGGAGTACATGGAGAAGCACGCAGTTGCCCGCTTGATCGGAGCTCCTCCGGGGTACGTGGGCTACGACGAAGGCGGTCAGTTGACTGAAGCCGTGCGTCGCCGTCCATATTCGGTAATTCTGTTCGATGAGATCGAGAAGGCACACCATGATGTGTTCAATCTGTTGCTGCAGATCCTCGATGATGGGCGCCTAACGGACAGCAAAGGCCGGACTGTTGACTTCAAGAACACTGTCATCATTATGACTTCGAACTTAGGCGCGATGTACCTGAATGCCGACGCGTTAAAGACGCCGGAGTCGTTCGAGAGCGCGAGTGCGCAGGTGATGAATGTAGTGCAGGAACACTTCCGTCCTGAGTTCCTGAATCGGGTCGATGACATCATTCTGTTCCGTCCCCTGGGAGAGGCACAGCTGGTGCGCATCGTCGATCTGCGGCTGGCGGATCTTCGCAAGATGCTCTCCGATCGCCGAATCTCCATCGAACTTACTCAGTCTGCGAAGGAGATGATCTTCAAAGAAGGCTATGACCGTGCGTACGGCGCGCGCCCATTGAAGCGGGCTATCCAGCGCCTGGTGCAGGATCCGATGGCGATGAAGATCCTGGACGGAGAGATCCTGCACGGCGATCACGTCGTGATTGATGCGGATTCGCGAAAACACCAGTTACGATTCCAGGTGGAGCGTCCGGGAACGGGCGAGCGCTCCAGTCCGCTGGAGACTGTCGAGAGCCCGTCTTAACTAAGAAAGCATCCAGCACTCAGCATTTGGTCTGCAACAGGTTGGAGACGCTGAGTGCTTTTTGTGCAACGCCCTTATTACCTGATGGGGTGAAGCTAACTTAGCTGCGCGTGATGAAGACATGAGTTGGCGTGGAAATCGTGCGCGACCTTGGTTTGACCGAAGAACCTGATGCGTGAAATATTCATCAATTCGTAATAATGGGCGTGCTAACAAATGGTTCGATTCATTCCAAAGACGACGAAGTTCTTCGAAATGTTCTCCGAGATGGCCAATAACCTTACGGATGGTGCGCGGCTGTTGAAGGCGATTCTGCAGGACATGAAGGACGTCGAGACCCGAGTAGAACAACTAAAAACGATCGAGCATCGCGGCGATGAAATGACGCATGCCCTGCTGACGAAGCTCAATCAGACTTTCATTACCCCCTTTGATCGCGAAGACATTCACGAACTGACTTCTTCAATCGACGACGTGCTGGATTTTGTGCACGCTGCCGGCGAGCGCCTGGTGATGTACAAGATCACAGACTTTACGCCCTCCTCTCCTCAGCTTGCGGATGTGATCGTCCGTCAGTCGGAACAGCTCTGCCAGGCGGTGGCTCACCTGGAGAAGAAGAACAATGTGCTCCAGTATTGTGTCGAAATTAATCGTCTGGAGAACGAGGCCGACCGCATCGCTCGCGGAGCCATCGCTCAACTATTCGAAGTTGAGACCAATCCCATTACGCTGATTAAAAAGAAAGAGCTCTACGAAGTACTGGAAACTGCAACCGACAAGGCTGAAGACGCCGCTAACGTAATCGAATCAGTAGTTGTGAAGAGCGCGTAGCTCGAAACTCAAGCAGTTCGGAGACTCTCCCGCTTGGATACCACGACACTCCTGGTAGCGATTACCGTCCTGCTGGCACTTTGCTTCGACTTCTTCAACGGGTTCCATGACGCAGCCAACAGCATCGCAACCGTAGTTTCCACGCGGGTGCTCTCGCCGCGGCTCGCGGTTGTCTGGGCCGCAATTTTCAATTTCATTGCCGCGTTCATTTTCGGAATTGCAGTCGCAAAGACGATTGGCTCGGGCATGATTGATATCCACCAGATCACCCAATATGTGGTCCTCAGCGGTCTTGCGGGTGCAATCGTGTGGGATCTCCTGACCTGGTGGTGGGGTCTACCTACTTCATCCTCGCACGCGCTAATCGGCGCCTACGCGGGAGCGGCGATCGCCCGCTCAGGCTTCGCAGTGATCGTTCCTCATGGATGGACGAAGACTCTCATCTTCGTCGTTGTAGCGCCCATAATGGGACTTGTTTTGGGATGGGTGCTGATGACGATGATGTTCTGGATCTTCCGCGGCTCGGCGCCACAGCAGGTGGACGGCTGGTTCCGTCGTTTGCAGTTGCTATCGGCCGCTGCTTACAGCCTTGGTCATGGCGGGAACGACGCGCAAAAGACGATGGGGATTATTGCCGGCGCGCTCTACTCCGCCGGCATCATGACTCGATCCGAGTTCTCGTCCACCTGGGGACGCTTTCATTGGCCAATTATCCTCGCGGCGAACCTCGCCATGGGACTTGGAACGTATTTTGGAGGATGGCGGATCGTTCATACGATGGGATCCAAGATCACAAAACTCAAGCCAATCGGCGGCTTCTGTGCTGAAACTGCCGGCGCAATCACACTGTTTGGAACCGCGGCAGCCGGCATCCCCGTAAGCACGACTCATACCATCACGGGAGCCATAGTCGGAGTCGGGTCAACACAGCGGCTTGCGGCGGTGCGCTGGGGAGTCGCGGGAAAAATCGTGTGGGCCTGGATCCTGACGATTCCCGCTTCGGGACTGGTAGCGGCGTTATTGTTTTGGCTGATCCGCTGGTTTCATTCCACGGCCTAATTCAAATCCTGAGCTGCAATTCCTTGTGGAATCTCAGGAACCTTGTCACTTGCGTCCGTGGGGACAGCTGTTTCGGCCCGCGGTAGTGTGAAGAAAAAGCGCGATCCATGATGCAGTTCGCTTTCCACGCGAACTGAGCCACCGTGAGCGATAACGATATGCTTCACGATCGCGAGCCCTAGCCCGGTGCCTCCAGACTCGAGCGAGCGAGCTTTGTCTACGCGATAGAAGCGCTGGAAAAGTCTTGGCAGATGTTCCGACGCGATCCCAGGCCCAGTGTCGCGAACGAAAAACTCCACGTCATGATCGCGCATCCGGGCACCGATCACGATGGGGGTTCCAGGCGAAGAGTATTTGACGGCATTTGAGATCAGGTTGGAAAACACTTGGTGGACAGCCTCAGGATCGGCTTTCACCATTCCATCTTTGCCTAAGTCAATCGAGAGTTCGCTTCCCTGAAGGTGAGCCATTTCGCCGAAATACTGCTGCGCTTCGCGGATGAGTTGCGATGCAGGAATTTCCCGCATCCGAAAGCGCTGCTCGCCTGACTCGACGCGAGCCAGCGTCAGCAGGTCTTGGGTGAGACGCGACATGCGTGTGGTGTTCTTGCGAATAATTTCGAGGAATTCCCGAGTCGCCTGATCCGCAGTGTTGAGATCGAGCAGCGTCTCCGCGTATCCCTGAATCGATGTAAGGGGCGTGCGGAGTTCGTGCGAGACGTTGGCGATGAAGTCCCTTCGCGTCTTTTCGACGCGTTCCACTTCAGTAAGGTCGTGCAGCAGCACGACTGCGCTCCCGGCGAGCATCGGAGCAACTGTTGCTTCGTAGGTTCGGCCGGGAAGAATGTGGGCCCGAGTTGTGTGAATCTGGCGAGTCTGAATTGTTTCGCGTACAGCCATAAGCAGATCGGGTTCACGGATAGTCTCGAGTAATGCCGCATGCAAACGCACACGGTTGGGCATCAGACGATTCATCGCGCCATTTACCCACTCCACACGCTCATCGCGATTCACCGCGATCACCGGCGCCTGCATGCTGTTAAGCACTGCTTCTAGTTGTTGGCGACTGGACTCAACTTCGGTAAAGCTTTGCTCCAGGCGCTCGGCCGTTATATTCAAGGCCATCGCAACGCGTGCGATTTCGTCAGCGCTGTCCACCTCGATGCGGGCAGAGAGATTTCCGGCGGCAATGCGTTCTGCAAAGCTCACAATCCGTTGCAAGCGACGGGCAATCAGGACCGCCGCCGCCGCGGCGAGGATTACCGCGATCAGCAGGGCCGGAAGAGAGCCGCGGATAAGAGATTTTTGAATTCTTTCCGAGCTTTCTTTGATCGCCGCCAGTGGGTAGGCAAGACGAACTGCGCCGTTCTTGACTGGCGCGGCGGTGTACAGGAAATCGATTCCCAGGGTCTTGCTCGTGCGGCTCGCCTCGCCTTCTGCGCCCTTCAGCGCAGCCACAAACTCGGGCCGCTGTGCATGATTCTCCATTGTTTCGGGATCAGCTTCGGAATCGGCAAGCACCTTCCCATTTCGGTCGATGATCGTGGCGCGCGCGCCAGTGGCCTCACTGACCTGCTTGACCATATTCTGCAGGGGATGCGTCGTGTCATTGTCAACGCGATATGCGAACAGACGCGTCTCTTGCTGGAGTGACTTCTCCAGCTGCGCAGTGAGCGATTGCGTCCACTCTCTGCCGATTTCAAGGTTCAGGACAAGTGTCCCCAGCAGAATGACAGCAAGAAAAGCTCCCAACAATTTGAGGAAGACGCTACTCTTCACTTCGGTGCCTCGAAGCGATATCCCACTCCACGAAGCGTTCGTAGATAACGGGGGTTCTCAGGATCCTGCTCGATTTTTTCGCGAATCCGGCGTACATACACATCGACGGAGCGCAAGGTCACGTAGCTGGTATCGCGCCACACCGCATCCAGCAGTTGTTCGCGCGTGAATACTCGTCCAGGGCGCGAGGCCAGATATTCGAGGAGGCGGAACTCAGTTGCGGTGGTTGTGATCGGTTTGCCCTGAACTTCAACACTCATGGCTCCGGAATCAATCTCCAGCTCTCCCATCCGGATCTTCTGGTGGGTTAATGGAGGCTCAAACCTGCGCAAAACCGCTTTTAGGCGCGCCACCAATTCCCGCGGGCTGAATGGTTTTGTGATGTAGTCATCGGCTCCCAGATCGAAACCAGCGAGCCGATCCACCTCCTCGGCCTTTGCGGTGAGAAAGATTACCGGAATGGGAGCAAGCTCGCTTGTGGCCCGGATCTGCCGACAGAGTTCCATTCCATCTTCACCGGGAATCATGATGTCCAGGAGAAAGGCGGATGGATGCTGGCGTATCGCTTCAGCAATTACCCCTTTCGAATTTGGGAAAAGACGTGTTGCGATTCCCGCCCCTTCGAGATGATGCTTCACCAGCCGCGAAATATCGGGATCGTCTTCGACGACAAAAATCGTGCGTTTCACAGGCGTATTCTAGCCGGAGCTAACTCCATTCATGGCCCTCGCCCCCGCAAATTCACTGGGTGTTCATGTTAATAATGTGTTAATTTTGCGAACCACCGCTGGTGCATCGCCTCAGAGTAAGCTATTTGTTTTCTTAGAGAGCCAGATTCGAGCTTGGCGTAAGATGACGTTTCCCACTTCCGGAATGGGTCGTCTTCGGTAGAATGAACCCGCGTTACCAAACAAGAACACTCGCGAAACAGAACAACAAGCACCGAGGCCATTTATGACTCAGAACAACCCTGCTCATTGCTGCGAATGCGCAAAGATTGACGCAAATACTCCCGCATGCGGTCATCGCGCGCGTTACGCGGTGGATGTGCAAGTGGTTCACGGCAGTTTAAAAGATGTTCATCTCTGCCCCGATCATCTCGCAATGCTCTGGTCAGCCTTGAGAAATCCCCTGGTGCATTCTCCGATCAGCGTAAAAGGCTTTGCGCGAATGCACGCGCAGTAGCAACCCTCCTGTCGTTTCAAGACAGTGCGCGGCGTTGGCTATCGATTTGACCGAAGTGTCGATTCTGCTGCGTAGCCAATAACGTCTTCTCGGACGATCATTTCACTCGCCGGAATCGGGCGTCTGCCACTAAAGTGGTATTCGCCCACCTGCCATTCGGCTTTGCCCTCCGCCCATCCTCAGAAATGTTGGTGGAAACTCCAGATTTTGCAGGAGTTTTTGCGCCAAGCTCCGTAAAATCATCGAGGTAACAGCTTCACATTCATCAAAGGTTACTTAACATTCCTTTACAATCGGCTTCTAATGTGGCAATTTTGGACACCTTAAGAGACATGATTCAGCCTCTCCTGACGGAAAAAAGCCAAGCGTCGATCAGGCTGTCTAACACTGACACCGCTTCGTCCCGGGGAGCGCGAGCCTAACCATGTGTGGAATCGTAGGATTCACTCACGTCAGCAAACGTCTACCGGAAAGAGTACTGAATTCAGCCCTGCGATCAATTGTTCACCGCGGTCCAGACCACCAGGGAGAGTTCGAATCTGAACAGGTTTCGCTCGGGGCAACGCGCTTGCGGATCCTGGACTTGAGCGCTGGCGACCAACCGTTGAAGAGCCCTGATGGAGATGTGGTTCTCGTTTTTAACGGCGAGATCTTCAATCATCAGGAGCTGCGCTCCCAACTTCAACGAGCAGGCTATTGCTTTCACACGCGCTGTGACACCGAAGTAGTTCTCAATGCCTTTCTGCATTGGGGCGATTCGTGCTTCGAGCGATTCCGGGGAATGTTTGCCGTCGGTCTGTGGGTTCAGTCGCAGCGCCGGCTTGTTCTTGCGCGCGATCGCATGGGCATCAAGCCTCTTTATTACTGTCTGCATGAGGGAGAGATTTTCTTTGGGTCCGAGCTGAAGTGCATCTTTGCTCATCCCAACGTGACACGGCATGTATGCCTCGAGGCGCTTGACGCCTTCCTGAGCGTCAACTACGTTCCGGCTCCGCTCACGCTGGTAAAGGGCATCGTCAAATTGATGCCCGGTCAGATGCTCGAATGGCAATTCGGCGGAGCCCGACTGGTCGATTTCGGGAAGCGTAATTTGCGCAGGGCGCCTGCAAGCATTGACGAGGCTTCCGAAGAGCTGGACTCACTGCTCGCCGATGCGGTGAAGGAACAGCTCGTCACAGACACTCCTGTAGGAATTTGGCTGAGTGGAGGACTGGATTCCTCCTCCGTGCTGCACTACGCCGCCGCGCAAAGCGATAAACCCGTCAAGACCTTTTCCATTACGTTTAAAGGAAGTTCCGGCGACGAAAGCCAGCATATCCGTCATGTGAGCGAGCATTACGGAACGGAGCACGTCGAGTTCGATCTTCATCCTGACGCCGATCTCGCGGAAGCGATTGAGGAGATGGCGTACTACTCCGACGAACCGGGCGCCGACGCGGGTGCTTTGCCCACCTGGTTTCTTTCGCAACTTACGCGACGAGATGCCACAGTCGCTTTGAGCGGAGAAGGCGCCGACGAGCTTTTTGCCGGATATCTCACCTACCAAGCCAATCAGTACAGCGCAATCGTTCGCCGCTTACCCAGTTTCCTGCGACGTGCGGCGCTCGCCTGTGCAACCGGATTGCCTGTCCAGGACGGCCGGATCAGTTTTGACTACAAGGCCAAGCGCTTCTTTGAGGGCTGCCTGCTCTCTCCCGAAATGGCACATGTCTTCTGGAATGGCACTCATTCCGAGAAGGAAAAACAGTCGATCTATTTATTCGCAAATTCCGGTCAAGTGGGAAGCTGGGTTTCTGAGATGCGACCCGATCGCGGACTACAGGGCTATCTCGATTTCGATCAACGGTACTACCTGGCCGATGACATTCTGTACAAAGTCGACCGTATGAGCATGGCGCACGCTCTAGAGATCAGGCCGCCATTTCTGGACCCCAGGATCGTCGATTTTGCCGCGAGCTTACCGGACAATTTCAAGCTCAACGGACGTACCTCGAAGTATGTGCTGCGCCGCCTAATGGCCGATAAGCTTCCGGCACGTGTTTTGCATCGTTCCAAAATGGGATTTGATATTCCGGTCCACGACTGGTTCCGCGGATCGCTGCGGCAATTCCTGCTCGATACGGTCACTCGCGATGCAGTTGAGGCCACCGGCCTCTTTCGCTGGCCGGCCATTGAAGGCTTGATACAGAGACACTTAGAGAGGAGAGAAAACGCTGGTTACCAATTATGGGGACTCATGGTGTTATTGATGTGGATGAAGCGCTGGAATATCGAGCTGCCGGCAACGGAGCAGGTATCCGAGGTGCTCGTCGAAGATTTGGAGCTGGCGGAATCGTCGTCGCCGCAGCTAGCCTTGTCTTCCTCATAAGCATCGCCAGTCCCCCGCGGCTCATGGACGACGTCGACGCCGTCCAGGCGCAAATCGCCCGCAACATGCTCGCCTCCGGTGACTATGTCACCGCGCGTCTCAACGGTGTTCCCTACCTCGAGAAGGCACCGCTTGTCTATTGGATGATGGCGGCTTCATACCGCGTCTTTGGCGTGCATGATTGGGCTGCGCGCCTGCCTCTCGCTCTTAGCGTGATCCTGCTGTGCTGGGTCACTTATCGCTTCGCACGCTGGGCGTTTGATGAGTCAGCCGCGATGTACTCTGGCATTGCGCTCGCTACATGCCTTGGACTCTTCCTCTTCACTCGCATTCTGATTCCAGATGCAATTTTGACGCTCACCATCACCGGAGCGATCTGGGCATGGCTGCGTTTGCTCGATCCCGATGAAAGTCCGCGGCAGCGGGACAGGGTTCTGCTTGGCGTCTGTCTCGGGGTTGGACTCCTGCTCAAAGGATTGATTGCAGTTGTTTTTCCCATTATCGCCGGCCTTGCGTATATGGCCTGCACGCGACAGCTATTCGCACGACTTTCGTGGCGCCGCTTACATCCTCTTTCCACTTTGGGAATCGCAGCCGTCATCGCTGCTCCCTGGCATATTTTGGCTACCCTGCGCAATCCGCCGTATCTGGCTTTTTCGCTGCACAGCGGTCCCGGCGAGTACAGAGGGTTCTTCTGGTTCTTCTTTTTTAATGAGCACCTGCTGCGCTTCTTGAATTTGCGTTATCCGCGCGATTACAACACAGTGCCTCGCGCTCTGTTCTGGCTCTTGAATCTGATATGGCTGTTTCCCTGGACAGCTTTCTTGCCGGCGGCGGCGAAACTTTCTTACAGCCCGGCTACACGCTCCGGCCGCGCCCGACTGATGGCACTTTGCTGGATTGGCAGCGTGATGGTTTTCTTCACGTTCTCAACCACGCAGGAGTACTACTCGATGCCGATCTACCCCGCGATCGCGTTGTTGATGGGCTCGGCGCTGGCAACCGAAGATTCACACATTCGCCATGGGATTCGCACCTTGCAGGTCATTTTCGGCTTGCTCTTTGTCGTGCTTGCTGCCGTGCTGGTAATGGTATGGCGAATTCCTGCGTCGGGTGATATCTCTCAGGCGCTGACTCAACATCCCGAGCTATACACGCTTTCTCTGGGCCACTTCGGCGATCTCACTCTGCGAGCTTTCGCCGATCTGAAGCTGCCGCTGGCGATTGCGGCTTCCGCCTTCGCGATGGGAGTGTTGGGTTTGATGATCTTCCGAGCGGCGACCTCGGCCAAGAGAGCCGTCGTTGTGATTGCGGCCTCGATGATCTTATTTTTCCAAGCGGCACGAGTGGCGCTCGTTCGCTTCGATTCCTACCTCGGTTCGTATCCACTGGCGCGCGCGTTGGAACAGAGTCCCCCTGGTCAGCTGATCGAGGCGGATGCCTATTACGCATTTTCTTCTGTGTTCTTTTACACAAATCGCACTGCGCTCTTGCTGAATGGACGTCGAGACAATCTGGAGTACGGCTCCTACGCTCCGCGTGCTCCGCAGGTTTTTATCGACGATCAGGCGTTCCAATCGCGCTGGTCACAGCCATCGCGATGGTACCTGCTCGCCTATGGCACAGATGTGCCGCATCTCGAGGAGTTGGTTGGCGCCTCAAGACTGCACATTGTCGCGCGCAACGCTGGTAATTATTTGCTGACAAATTTGCCCATTCGATGAGTGAACCTATGCAGCAGTGGCTGGAATGCTTTCGTCTCGCTGTGGCGGCGCTGAGAGCCGACAAGGTGAAGGCATCTCTCACCACGTTAAGTGTTCTGATCGGAAGCGCCTCACTCGTGCTGGTGTTGACGATTGCCGGGACAGGAAAGCGATATATCGTTTCTCGCATCGAGGGAATCGGCGCGAATCTTGCCTATGCGACCCTGAATCGGAATGGAAGTCCGGTCATCCTTCAGGACGAACTCACCTTCGGCGACCTTGAAGCAATTCGGAATTTACCAAACGTACTTGCAGCCGCGGGAACCTACGATGCCCCAGTTGATTTTCAAGTCAGCGGCCGGCCCCGACACGCTCGATTCGTGGGAGCGACGCGCGATTTTCTCAGGATTCGAAACCTGCAAATCACGTCGGGCCGCTACTTCGACGAACAGGATTATCAATGGCGATCCAAAGTCTGTCTCGTAACCGATCCGATTATGCAGCGGAATCCCACTTTGCAACTGGGAGAAGTGCTGCGCATCGATCAGTTTCGTTGCACCGTGATTGGCGCATTTAGTGAGGGAGTTCCTACTTTTGGTCAGTCGGAGATTCAGAAGGAGACCATTCTGGTTCCCTTTCCTGTGGCAAAGCTGGTTACGGGCGAAGCTTTTCTGCAGGTCATCTATGCTCAAGCATCGTCCTCTACTGAGGTCCACGCATTGACCTCGGATATCAAGAGTGTGCTCCAGTCACGGCATCGTCGCGAGGCTCGCTATGATGTGGACAATCTTTCTTCACTACTCCAGACCGCGGGAGACATTTCGTTGGCCATGACTCTGGTACTGCTTGCCGTCGGCTTGGTGACATTAACCGTGGGCGGAACTGGAATTATGAACATCATGCTCGCCAATGTCGCCGAGCGTAAGCAGGAAATTGGGCTACGCAAAGCGCTCGGCGCTAGATCATCGGAGATTCGTCTTCAGTTCTTGATGGAAGCGATCTTCATCAGTTCGGCGGGTTCCATTGCGGGAGCATTCTGTGCGGTTGCGCTCGTAGTTTCGGCAGCAGCCTTCTTCAGGGATTTTGTGAATCTCGATATTTCCTGGACTTCTGTCACATTCGCGCTGTTAGTCTCCAGCGCAGTGGGACTGCTCTTCGGATACCAACCAGCCAGCCGCGCAGCCGGTCTGAGTCCTGTGGAAGCATTGCGCACGGAAGTCTGAAGATTTTGCTTACGTGGTTCCGGCCGCCTTCAGCCGGTACAAGGCCGACATGTCTATGCTCTTGAGCAAGACTCCGATTCACCCGCTTAAAACTTGCGTTAGAAAGTTTCTTTCAGGAGGCGTTGCTCGTCTTGTCAGCCTCTGTAACGGCCGAGGACGGCCGCAACCCGTAAGCAAAATCGGCCTGCTTGGGAAAGTTAATTCTGTTTGCTGGAGGAAGATTCCTTGTAGTCGGCCGACGCACGTTCCATCTCGCCTTCATGCCTTTCATGCAAGTGCGCTACAAAGGCCTCGCGAAGCTTGCGCTCTTGTTCCAAGGGCGCGTTGATGGTATCCCCAAACGTAATTGTCGTCTGACAAGACGAGCATCTGGCGCGAACCGGTCCGCCACGAATGATGGCGGTCACGATCGGATGAATTTCTCCAGCATTATGCATTGCGCTTGTTCGGGCGCTCTCGATTGGGATGATGTTCTCGTCGCGATTCGTAAGATTAATCCTGGGTCTCACTTTGTTCTGTATCTCAAACTGTTCCGCTAACCATTGCTCCAGTTCCGAGCGGCTAGCCTTAGTCATGCTTACAAACTCGATCCCGAAAAGGCCCTCTCGCTGCCATGCGACTCTCCCGCTTGCGTGTACAGGTACGCCTCTTTCCTCTAGCGCGAATTCCAGTTGCACCTGACCCTGCAAGCTATCGCGGATCCCACTAATGCAAAGCCCACCCTGGCTGATATTTCGTATTCTTCCTTCTGCGACCAAAGCCCCCAAGCGAACCGTTACTGCCGACGTTGAGGGGAACCGGTTGTAACGACCGCGCTCGCGAAGCACCAGCCCGTAGGCCGAGCGCAGGGTCCCCATGATCTCAACTTCATAGTTGGCGTGCGAAACTACGAAGTTGGCACCGGAGTCAGAGGCATACTTCGTATGCCCTCGATCCCCGATGATCGCGATCGACACCGCCGAGCGATGCGTCCGACTCAACCGCATCTTGCGCAAAGCTGCGCAGCCCTGATCGAGGTCGGAACAGTCCACGATCACAAGGTCGAATTTGTTGCGTTCGAGATGCTTGAGTGCGTCGCTCGCGCCTAACGCAATGCCGGCGGTGATTCCGAAGCGCTCCACTGCGGCCCGAACCATGTGAGACAGTTCGGAATCGCTGCTTAAGATGAGGGCTTCGGGCGTCATCTACTCCGACATCCTCGGGGGGGATATAGCTCCTCCAATGCTATCCCGACGATTTTGAGCCTCGGCCGAAAACCGGCTTACGAGAATTACCGACGTAATAGCACGAAAGTATGGAAAGTGACATCCGATACGCGAAGACAAAGAAAAATGAGGTAGTAATGCCTTGACTATTCGCTATGAGGTAGTAATGCCTTGACTATTCGCTATTTGTTCGCTACACTGCCATTTCGGGACAGTAGCGACAACAACAGCCGCGTCACGGAACTTGGATTATCCCCATGCCTTTTAAAGTACTCGCTCAATTTAGAGCTGTCAGAAACTATGGAAATGGCACTGCTCCTTCGATGAGCGATGGGATCGGCTGGGACATCCCATCGAAATCCTAGGGATCAACGAGGGATATCCCTAGGGATCTTATGGGACCTGAAGGGACCCGAAGGAACTTAGCAACATATCGTCAACATACTTCCTGTATCGAATGCCCGCTCCACGCTTCAATTTTGGTGCAGACGCCGGGAAACTGGGTGAATCTTGAGAATTTTAAGGTTCATATCAACTCAGGAGACTTGAGAATTCAGCGGGTCGCTTAGAGATAAGTCGGACAGCGAGGAAATACTAAGGAGCCTTTGTCCCGCTGTCTCGTGTTCCCTATCCCCTGTAACCTAAAATAGATACAGATGTCTTTCACCGAATATTACGACGTGGTGGTGGTAGGCGCCGGGCATGCCGGTTGTGAGGCAGCAATGGCCTGTGCGCGCATGGGCCTGAGAACCGCGCTATTCACGTTGAATGTGGACCTGATCGCCCAAATGTCTTGCAATCCGGCAGTTGGCGGTATTGCCAAGGGGCACCTTGTTCGCGAGGTCGATGCCCTGGGCGGCGTAATGGGTGAGGTTACTGACGCAGTAGGTATCCAGTTTCGGTTGTTGAACACCTCGCGCGGACCGGCAGTCTGGTCTCCACGCGCGCAGTGCGATAAGCAGCAGTACCGGCTCAAGATGCGCGAAGTGCTCGAGAGTCAGCCCAATCTTTACATCAAGCAGGCGGAAGTAGCGGAGCTCATCGTGGAGACGCAGGATGCTTTGTCTTCGCCACACACTGAGAGTGTCCCCGATACCGAGCCAAGACGAGTCGCCACAGGAATCAAGCTCCGCGATGGACGCCGCGTTCGCGCCGATGCAGTCGTTATCACCACTGGAACATTTCTCAACGGCCTGATCCACTGCGGAGAGCAGACCTATCCTGCTGGACGTTCAGGTGAACCCCCATCACAATTACTGGGCGAGTCGCTGAAGCTGCTTGGATTGCGTGGATGCCGTCTGAAGACCGGCACACCGCCCCGTCTCGACGGTCGCTCGATCAACTGGTCGCGCTTCGCTGAACAGCCCGGCGACGAAGATCCCACTCCGTTCAGCTTCCGCACGAAGAAAATTCATCAGAAGCAGGTGCCGTGCTACGTTGCATTTACCACCGAGGAGACGCATCGCATCATCCGCGACAACGTCCATCGCTCGCCGATGTACTCGGGACAGATCAAGTCCATCGGTCCGCGCTACTGCCCGTCGATTGAAGACAAGATCGTCAAGTTTCCGGACAAGCTACAGCACCAACTCTTCCTCGAGCCGGAGGGGCTGAACACGCATGAGATTTATGTAAACGGCATGTCCACGTCGATGCCCATCGACGTGCAACTCGCCGTAGTCAAGTCCGTTCCCGGATTGGAAACGGCGGAGATGCTGCGTCCGGGATATGCAATCGAGTACGACTCTATCGATCCCACCGAACTGGAGCGCACGCTCGAGACGAAGAAGATCTCGCGGCTGTTTTTGGCCGGACAGATCAACGGCACGTCCGGCTATGAAGAAGCGGCGTGTCAGGGAATCATGGCCGGCATCAATGCCGCCCTGAAAGTTAAGGGTGAGAAACCATTCATCCTCGACCGCACGGAAGGCTACACTGCGATTCTCATCGACGACCTGATTAGCAAAGGCACGAACGAGCCGTACAGGATGTTCACTTCGCGAGCGGAGTTTCGCCTGCAACTCCGAATCGACAACGCCGATCGCCGGCTCACTCCTTACGGACGCAAGCTCGGCCTGATTTCGGACGAAGCATGGCGTGACTATCTCGCCAAGCAGGATCGCGCATCGGCAATACATAAACTGCTGGAGACAACAAAGGCCAATCTCGAGAAGCTGGCGCAAGTCACACCGGAAAAGGCTAATTCGTTTAGCAATGCCTCTGGGCAAACCTATGCACAGCTGCTCAAGCGTCCTGAGTTGGCAATCGAGGATTTTGTGCCTGCACTGCGCGAACTGATGTCCACGTTCTTCGAAGCCTGTGACTCGACTGGAGCGCAGCTTTCCTCGCAAGCTCGCAATGAGCTAAAGTCCGTCGAAACAGAAATCAAATACGCTGGCTATCTGCAGCAGCAACAGCGCTCAATCGAGCGGCTGAAGAAAGCCGAGGAGCGCGCAATCCCGGAATGGTTCGACTACTCGCAGGTAAGCGGCCTGTCGCGCGAGATGAACGAGAAGCTCACGCGCGTGCGTCCGCGAACCCTGGGCCACGCCAGCCGGATTCCAGGAGTAACGCCGGCGGCCATTTCGCTGATCAATGTGTATATCGAAATTCAGGGAAAGCGGATGCAGCAGGTTGGATGAGCAGGCGTTCAGCATTCGGCGTTCGGCCACGAACGTGTCTTTCCGCCGGTAGAAACAGGGGCAGTCGAATTGTTTGTGAACATCAGAACAATGCTTGGAATGCCGCAACTGGTCAGTGGCCGAATGCCGAACGCTGAGTGCCGAACGCCCGCACACGCAGATGCTAGGATTTGCGAATGACCTCCACTCCGCCGCTGGTCGGCGTAATCATGGGCAGTCGCAGCGACTATCAAGTGCTGGAACCCGCGATTGAGATATTGCGCGAATTGCAGGTGCCACACGAAAAACGAGTAGTCTCCGCTCATCGCACGCCGGACTGGATGTTCGAATATGCTTCGAGTGCAGAGAAGCGAGGGCTGCAGGTGATCATCGCGGCCGCTGGCGGCGCGGCACATTTGCCCGGCATGGTGGCGTCAAAAACTATCCTTCCCGTTCTGGGAGTTCCCGTTCCGGCAACTATGCTCAACGGCGTTGATTCGTTGCTTTCAATTGTGCAGATGCCGAAGGGGGTTCCGGTGGGCACGCTCGCCATCGGACAACCGGGAGCCGCCAACGCGGCTCTGCTCGCAGCATCGATTTGCGCCCTGCACAATCCTGAACTGCGCGAGCGGATTCGCGCATGGCGGCTCGCGCGACAAAAAGAAGTGCTCAGTATGGAGCTGCCTTCGTGAGCGCCATTCTCCCTGGCGCGACGATCGGGATTCTCGGTGGCGGACAGCTTGGACGTATGACTGCCATGGCTGCTCGTTCCTTGGGATACCGCGTACAGGTACTCGATCCCGATCGTTCCTGCCCCGCGAGCTTCGTCGTCGATAGCTGCTTCACGGCGTCGTTCGACGATGCCCATGCGGCCGCCGACCTGGCGCGCGGCTCTGATGTAGTGACGCTCGAGATCGAACAGATCTCTCTCGCAAGCCTGGAAGAGGCGGCCCGGCATGCTCCGGTTCGTCCGGAGGCTGCTGTCTTGAAGATCGTGCAGGACCGGATACGCCAGAAGAGCTGGTTGCAAAGCAGTGGATTCCCGATTGGGGAATGGAGCCCGGCGGCGAGTGCGCAGGAACTTGGCGCTGCTGTCCAGCGGTTTGCTCGTGACTGCTTCATTAAATCCAGGTCAGGCGGGTACGATGGCCGCAGCCAAATCCGCGTGCAGCCGAGCTCTGCTTCCGCTTCGGCGGACGAACTCTGGAAAGCGCTGGGCTCACGACCTTGCGTTGTGGAGCTTGCGCTCCCCTTAGAGCAGGAGATTTCCGTTTTGGTCGCGCGCCGTCCAGGTAGCGAAGCGGTTGTCTATCCACCGGCACTGAATCATCATGAGGAACAGATTTTGGATTGGTCCGCGATTCCGGCTTCGCTATCGCCAGATCTGCATAAGCAGGCAAGCGATCTGGCGTTACAGATTTCCCAACAGCTTCAGATTGTCGGCCTGCTCGTCATTGAGATGTTTCTGTTAAAGGACGGAAGGCTGCTCGTAAACGAGCTTGCGCCGCGTCCTCACAATAGCTACCACGCCAGCGAACGCGCATGTGTCACCAGCCAGTTTGAGCAGGCGGTGCGCGCGATATGTGATCTTCCGCTTGGCGACGCCAGCCTGATCAAGCCGGCAGCGATCTCGAACTTGCTGGGCGACGTTTGGCTAGGTCACCATCCACCGGCTTTCGATCGCGCCCTGGCAATTCCCGGCGTGCGTTTGCACTTGTATGAGAAGAGCGTGCCGCGCCCGGGACGAAAGATGGGGCACCTTTCGGCTATTGGAGACACTGCGCAAGAGGCGGTGCATCGGGTGCTCAAGGCGCGAGCAGCGTTATGAAGCGGCTGGTTACCTTGGTGTTACCACTGGAACTTGTGAGGCTTAGAAATAGAGAAGAAACTGGATAGGTTGGGTGTTAGACGTGACAGGTGTTAAAGGAGTCCGAATGGAGAAGAACCCCACTCTCATAATCTCGGTTCCTGATGGAAGCTCCTCGCTGGTTGCCAAGTGCTCGGCGTGCCATCAGACTTTCGCGCTAAGCACAGCGGCGACTATGGACCCTCTTGCCGGCCAGCGTGAGCTTAAAAGCGTCTTTGAAGCTCACGTGAAAGACAAGCACAGCTGGCGCGCCGATGGCAATGAGACGGCCGCCATGCGCCTTCGCGAGATGATGAAGGACTTTGAGTAATTCCCATTAAGGAACTTTATTTCGATCAGAGGCGCAGCTCATGGCGAGCCCGTTCCGCTAACCCCGGTAACTGGCTCACAGGAGCAACATTGATCGAAATCTGTTCCAAAGTTCGAATCGCGAATTGGATCACGTCATCTTCCCGCCTTAGACCATCCTCAACAATCGCTGTTAAATCTGTCTTGGCATGCTCCACGCGTGCGATTCCTTCAGAGAGCGCTGCATAACTGAATGCGATGATCTTTGCGTTGTCGGGTTCAGTGGCAAGCGAGACTGCATGGAAGAGCCTGATGACGCCATTCGGGCGATAGCCGCAGTCGATCTTCAATGGATCGCCGCGATGTGTGTACTTCGCTGCCTTGATCTTCTTGCTCATCGCATCCCACACTCCGGCAGCTTCGAAGGCGTTGCGCATCTCGGCGAAGACCCGTTGCCGCGCTCCGAGACGCGGCTCGCGTTGCAGTTTCGGCCGCTCTAGATACGTCTGCGCCAGCCGCTGAAGATCCTGTACGGGAGACTCCGAGAGTAGCGCACTCGACTCGCTTAGTTGCAATCCGTTCGACAGAGTGTCCTGCAAACGATAGACAAGTTGCTCACGAGATTTGGAGCCGCTTTGCAATTGCTGCCGAATGTCGGACTCAAGCGCCTCGAGAATTTCGACATCAGCCTGCGGATCGGCGCAGCGCACTCTTGCCCAGTCGCGCGTGAAGCGCACATCCGCAAAATCATCTTCACGCGTGAATAGCAGCACCCCAATGTTGACGAACTCGTTCTTGAACGGATCAGGAACATAACGCATCAGCAGGAAGTCGCATTGTGTAGCGTTGTCCATCAACCCGCCTCACCAGAGCTTATGCCCACTGGGCGCTGCCAAATGCTTTCTGTATGCAAGCGTACCGCGCGGCGCCAAGCAATCCGGCATCATCGTTGAGCACGATCTTGATCGGCACCGATTCGAGCAACGGTCGCATGCGTCCTTTATCGAAGAACGCTTCCAGAAACTCTGGTCCTTTCATCAGCGGAATATTTTTGGCGGCAATGCTGCCACCAATGAACATTCCCCCGAGCGACATGAACTTAAGTGCGCAGTTGCCGGCTTCCGCTCCGTAAATGCTGACGAAGATGGACATCGTCTGCTCACAGATTGGAGCTTTCTTTTCAAGCGCCATTTGCGAGATCAACGCTGGCGGATCTTTGCTCGCGCTCATCTGTTCATGAAGCCACGCAGGTTCCTCCGCGCGTTTAGTATCGCGCACAAATTCGTAGATGTTCTTGATTCCTGGTCCAGCGAGTACTCGCTCGTAGCTGACGGTCTTGTGCCGTGTGAGGAGAAACTTCAGGAGTTCAATCTGGACTTCGTTGCGTGGAGCGAAATCGCAGTGCCCGCCTTCGCAGGCGAAGGGATGTTGGCGAAATCCGTCCCAGAGCAGTCCCGCCTCCCCCAGACCCGTTCCAGCCGAAATGACGGCAGTGTTGCCTTCGGCGTTTTCCGATCCTTCATAGAGCGTCACAAAATCTTTCGAGGCAAGCGAATCGAGACCGTAAGCGTAGGCCTCGAGATCGTTGATGAGTCCGACCGCTTTGAGATTGAGTTGCTTGGCAATGTCCTTGGAATCGATTGTCCACGGAAGATTCGAAATTTTGCTGCGCCCACTGCGCACAGGTCCAGCGACGGCGAAGCAGGCATTCTGCGCGGGAATTCCCTCGCTGCGAACGAAGTCGCCGACAATATCGGTCAGCCCGCTGTAGCCCTGGCTGTCATAGACCTTCTCGACAACCAGCGGCAGCTTGTTGCCCTCCGGACGAAATGCCGCAACGCGGCTATGCGTCGCCCCGATGTCTCCAGCGAGAATCATGAGATTTTCCTCCACTTACGGCCATCGCGTTCCAGCAGGTCGTCGGACTCTTTGGGTCCCCAGCTTCCCGCCGCATAGTTTGGAAACTTACGTGGCGAAACCGCGCGCCACACATCGAGCACGGGATCGACAACGCTCCATCCGGCTTCGACCATGTCCGCGCGCTGAAAGAGCGTGGGATCACCGATCATGCAGTCATACAGCAAGACCTCGTAGCCGGTCTTTGGTTCCGTTTTGAAATACTTGGCGTACTCGCAGCTCATATTCACTGAGCCGACACGCACAGTGGATCCAGGAATCTTTGCCCCAAAGGTCAGCATCATTCCTTCTTCGGGCTGGATCTCGATCACTAATTGGTTAGTCCTCAATTTGTGTCCAGCAGTGTCCTGAAAAATTTGCAGGGGCGTCTTCTTGAATTGAATCGTGATCTCGGTATGACGTGCGGCCAGACGCTTCCCGGTGCGAACATAAAAGGGAATACCGGCCCAGCGCCAATTGTCGATCGCAAGCTTCATCGCTACAAAAGTTTCGGTGCGCGACTCCGGCGAGACACCAGGCTCGTTGCGATACGCAGGGGCTATAAGCTCGCCAACTCTGCCTTCGCCATACTGGCCACGCACAGTGTCGTGAATAACATCATCGGGCTGAAACGCTTTCATCGCGTGCAGAACCTTTGCTTGCTCGTCGCGAACCGCCTCAGGCTTGAATGATGCAGGCGGTTCCATCGCCGTAAGGCTGATGAGCTGCATGATATGGTTCGGCACCATGTCGCGCATAGTCCCGACATTATCGAAGTAGCCCCCACGCCGTTCGACACCGACAGTCTCGGCATTGGTGATCTGCACGTGATCGATATAGTGACCGTTCCAAAGAGGCTCAAAAATGCTGTTACTGAAGCGGAAGACGAGCAGGTTTTGCACTGTCTCTTTGCCGAGATAATGATCGATGCGATAGATCTGATCTTCGGCGAGCACGCTCTGAATCTGCGCATTCAGAGTCTTCGCCGATTCCAGATCGTGTCCGAACGGCTTCTCGATGATCACGCGACGCCAGCTTCCGTTCTCCTCCTGCGCCAGATTGTGGCGTCCCAGTCTCTGAACGATCTCAGCAAAGAATTTTGGAGCGGTTGCCAGATAAAAAAGATAGTTTCCCTGAGTTCCACAACGGGCATCAATTTCGCCGAGCTGCCTGGCCAGGCAAAGGTAGGTGTCGTCGTTAGCAAAATCGCCGCGCTCATAGTAAAGGCGTTCGTTGAACCAGCTCCATGCTTCGCTGGTGTGGTCTTCCTTATCGAGAAACTGAGTAACGTGTTCGCGGAATGCATCAGGACCGAGGTCGTCGACGGAAACGCCGACCACGGCGAAGTTAGCCGGCAGCAGTTTGTCTTTCGCGAGGTTGAAGAGTGCAGGGACCAGCTTGCGTTTGGTGAGATCGCCTGCAGCCCCAAAGACCACCATTACGCATGGACCCGCAGGCTTGTCGGTCGGAGTGAACTCGTCTTCCAGGTTGGCTATCGCTGCCGTCGCCATTTAGCCTCGCAAGATCGGGAGAGCATTGTAAACCTGCATCAAGTCTTGCATGGCTGCACGTTGCTAGTCAGTGGCGCTTCTTGCGGTGGTTCTAAAAAGATCGCATTTCCATTGGCAGCTATGCCTTCGCGCCATAAGCAGTCGGAAAATGATTGCCAACGATCTGGTTGAGGTGATGCTTCATGTGCTCAACGTAGTCGAATGCCAGCCATTGAAGCGTAACCGCAGGACGCCCGGCGATTACGCACTGCGCCTGGGCACATGACGCTGGCAACTGACCGACAACATAGGCGAGATAGCGGTTGTAAGCGGACCACAACTCGACCAACAATTCCCAGCCGGCGACGTTAGGGTTTTGCACTCCTACCATCTTTTCTTGCTCATAACCAGGAAAGTCCAGGCTGCCATGCGACGCAGCGCGCACAAAGCGCTGATGATTGTTGGCTGCTGAATCAATCAGGTGTCCCAGGATCTCCTTCTTACTCCACTTTCCCGGAGCTGGACGAAAGGTCGCGTCAGCATTGCGAACTTGTCGTAGCAAGGGTTCGCACGCCTGAACGGCCTCGGAGAGTTCATTGGCGATCGCTGGAAAATCCATGGGCAAAAGCGTAGCAGAAAGCACTGTGCGCGTTGAACGATACAGGAACCTCTCCTCTTGCGCTTCTACAGGACTCACGATAGTCTTCCTGTAGAAGTACACAGGGAGAACAATGCCGGACCGTCATATCGATCTTCCCCAGGGCACATTGGACTTATTGATTCTGAAAACGATCAATCTCCAGCCACTCCATGGATGGGCGATTTCCGAGCGAATCCAGCAGATTTCCAACGAAGTGCTCCAGGTGCAGCAGGGTTCCTTATATCCCGCCCTGCACCGGCTGGAGCGGCGCGGTTGGATCAAAGCGCGATGGGGAACGTCGGAGAACAATCGCCGGGCGAAGTACTACGAACTAACGCGAGCAGGACGCAAACAGTTAGAGAGTGAGCAAGATTCATGGCGGAAACTCACGACTGCTGTCGCACAGATTCTGGAGACCACCTAGGAGACCGCGATGCTCAACGATTTGCTTTTTCGCTTACGCGCACTATTTCGCCGCGAGCAGGTGGAAACGGAGATGAGTGAAGAACTCCGCTTCCACTTCGAGCGCCAGGTAGAGAAGTACGTGGCCGGCGGACTCTCGCGCGCTGAGGCCGAACGCCGTGCTCGACTCGTGATCGGCGGAGAGGACAAAGTTAAGGAAGAGATTCGCGAGGCGCGTGGGGTAGGCTTCATCGAGACCCTGCTTCAGGATCTCCACTACGGCGCTCGAATGCTGCGCAAAAATCCTAGCTTCGCCGTCGTAGCCATTCTCACTTTGGCACTCGGAATGGGAGCTACTACCGCGATCTTTTCAGTAGTCGATGCTCTCCTGCTGCGACCTCTGCCCTACAGTGATCCATCCAGCCTGGTGGTCGTTTGGGAAAACAGCATTAAGCACTCGCATCCGCACAACGTGGTTGCACCTGCCAATTTCGTCGATTGGCAACGCCAGAACTCTGTGTTCGAAAGCATGGCCGCGATGGCGGACACGCGCGCGAACCTCACGGGCATCGGCGATCCTCGACAAGTTGTCGTTCAGAACGTAACGGCCGGCTTCTTTCATGTCATCGGTGTAAATCCCATTTTAGGTGCTGGCTTCACAGAGGAGAACTGGAAGCAGGGCAAGGATGATGTCGTCATCCTGGATTATGGATTCTGGAAAGAGCGTTTTGGTGGCGATCCGAACCTGATCGGGAAAACAATCAGCATCAATGGCAAGCCTCAGGTCGTTGTCGGGGTTGCGCCGAAGGATTTTTCACTTTACGTGAAAGACGGAACCCTCACTAGCGCAAAACCGCAAATGTGGTCTCCCTGGGCCGTTCCTGAGTCCTTTGGCGATCGTAAACAGGGTATGGGCCGCTATCTCACGGTTGTTGCGCGCATGAAACCAGGTGGGAAAGTAAGGCAAGCACAAGATCAGATGAATACCATAGCCTCGCGACTGCAGCAGCAATATCCTGACACTAATGCGCACTGGGGCGCTACCGTGGTCCCTATTCGGGAACAGCTGTCAGGCGATCTGAGGCCCGCGCTCGTTACTCTCTTTTGCGCAGTTGCTTTCGTGCTGCTCATTGCCTGCGCCAATGTCTCCGGCCTGTTGCTGGCTCGTGCGGCAAGGCGTGAAAAGGAGATCGCGATTCGCACCGCTATCGGCGCAAGCCGCTGGCGCGTTGCGCGGCAACTACTCACTGAAAGTCTGCTGCTGGCGATAGTCGGTGGAGCTTTGGGACTCCTGCTTGCCCTTTGGGGCACAAATGTCCTCTTAGCGGCGAGTCCAAAGGGTTTGCTGGGCTTGAGTTCTGTTTCTGTTGATCTCAGATTACTGAGCTTTGCTGCGGCTGCGACGATGCTTTCGAGTTTGGTCTTCGGATTTCTGCCGTCCTATGTAGCATCCCACTCTTCGCTTGCCGAGGGGTTGAAAGATGAGACGCGCGGCTCTTCCTTAAGCGGACGCCGAGGATTCATGCGGCATGCGCTGGTCGTAGGTCAGATGGGACTTGCTCTTGTTTTACTCGCGGGGTCAGGACTGCTCATTCGAAGTTTTGTGCGCCTGGCTGGTGTTAACCCTGGATTCGACAGTCGTGACTTGCTCACGTTCCAAGTGTCATTGCCGAGAAGAAAGTATGGGAAGGATGCTCTCCAGGTGAATTTCTTCAATGAGTTTCTGGCAAGGATTCGCCGGATTCCTGGCGTTCGTTCGGTGAGCATGGAAAATTATCCACCCTTGACCGGTTTGGGAGCGGCCACTGGCGTTCACATTCTCGGTCAACCTCGCCTTCCTGCGTCGGAGAGTCTTGTTACTGGAAGCAGGGTTGTCGGCCAAGACTATTTCCGCACTATGGAAATACCTTTGTTGGCGGGTCGCACGTTTACTGAAGCTGAGCTGAACGATGTTCACCATGTAGTGATTGTTAACCAGGCATTTGTAGACAAGTATCTGCCCGGAGAAAACCCGTTAGGCAAGAAGGCGTCGATCTATATGCACGACGATAAGGTGGATGACCAGAATCCATCAGAAATCATCGGCGTGGCTGGTTCGGTTCGTCAGATGGGTCCGGGAGAAGAGGCTAAGCCAAATGCATACTGGCCAATGCCAGAGTTGCCGTACTCAACGATGACAATTCTCGTTAAGTCCTCATCCGATCCATTGTCACTCGTGTCGCCGATTCGCTACGAGCTAGCGCAAATAGACTCGGAGTTGCCAATGTCTTCCATCGCCACCATGGATCAGCTGCTTTCCGATTCATTGTCGCGCTCTCGATTCATGATGTTTGTGCTCGGAGTGTTTGCTGCGATTGCATTGGCGCTAACTGCGGTTGGAATCTACGGAGTTATCGCCTATGGCGTGGCGCAGCGCACGCATGAGATCGGGATCCGCATGGCTCTCGGAGCGCAGCGTGGCAATGTGCTGGGTCTAGTGCTCGGACAGGGAACGCGGCTTACGCTAGTTGGTGTTGGAATTGGAATCGTCGCGGCTCTCGGCCTGACGCAATTGATGACAAGCCTGCTGTACGGGACCAGTGCTACTGATCCTCTTACATTCCTCGCCGTGATTCTGATACTTGCGGCCGTAGCCTTCCTGGCCACCTTCGTTCCGGCACACCACGCGACGAAAGTGAGCCCGATAGTCGCACTGCGGTACGAATGAAACTGCGCCGCCCGCGGTGGAACTGCAGCGTGCAGCGTTTCTACCGACGGTTCATGTACTTCAGTACTGTGAACATTGCGCGGCGTCCGATGTAAAAATTTCAGTCTCGGCGAGCCGTTGACAACGTAAGTCTCACATTCTGAATCAACCGCAGTCGGCATGAAGAATGCTCGTTGATAGTTGACGAGAACCTATGAAACTTTCCTACGTTTTAGCCGCCCCTTTGTTTCTGGCCTTATGTGCCATGCCAGCTTCAGCTCGTGCCCAGCAGAGCGAGCACAACAGCGGTCAACATATGCGCGATGGCGACCGTGTTCGCGCACAACAGCATTTGCGCGAAGAACGCGAACGGCGCATCCGTCGGGAACGTGAAGAGCGCGAGATAAGATTACGTCGTGAACGCGAAGTGCGCTGGCGCCGCGAGCATCGTAGCGAGCACCGCGATGGCTTCCGTGATCGTGATCACGATCGGCGCTCCGGATGGCAGCAAGGAAAGAAAGAAGGATGGCACGGCGATCCCATGCCTCCGGGTCAGACGAAGAAAGCGGACTATCAGAAGCATCACGGCCGATAGCCGCAATTTAAGAAGTTAAATAATATTTCGAACGCCGGGCGAGGACGCCCGGCGCTCCCTTTTCCGAGATTGCTTTACCAGATTGCGCAGCGTTGATCCGGCGGCCGAACCATGGGCTCCCCTTCATTGCAGGAAAATGCCTTCTGGAACTCGGGCATGTTGCTCATTGGCCCTATGACGCGATACTTGCCAATGGGATGCGGATCGGTGAGCACCATCTGCCGCTGTGTCTCCGGTCGAATCTCATCTCCACGCGCCTGACCCCAGGCGATGAAGTACTGCTGCTCAGGTGTATAGCCATCAACGTCTGGCAGACGCGGCTTCCCTTCCATGGATTTTTCCAAAGCAAGGTAGCCAAGACGTAGGCCTCCCAGATCGCCGATACTCTCGCCGAGCACCAGCTTCCCATTGTGGTGCATACCGCCCTCAATGGTATAGCTGTTGAATTGATCGACGACACATTGCGCTCGCGTCTGGAAGGTCTTGTAATCGGCAGGCGTCCACCAATCGTGGAGCCGGCCAACCTCATCGAACTGCGCGCCCTGATCGTCAAAGCCATGCGATATCTCGTGCCCGATGATCGGACCAATCGAGCCGTAGTTCACCGCGTCGTTGGCTTTCACGTCGAAAAGTGGGGGAACAAGAATCCCGGCAGGAAAGACGATCTCGTTCAGCAGCGGATTGTAGTAGGCATTCGAAGTCGGCGGCGTCATGCCCCAGCGACCGCGATCGACTGGTTTACCGATCAGGTTGAGGTCGTCGCGGACAGCGAACTTCGAAGCCTCGATGACATCGCCCATATAAGAGTTGCGAGTGATCTTTACGCTGGAGTAGTCCTTCCACTTGTCGGGATAGCCGATCTTCGGATTGAACGTCGAAAGCTTCAGCAGCGCTTTCTGTTTCGTTTCGGGACTCATCCAGGTGAGTTGCTCGATGTCGTCATGGAGAGCCGCGCGGATGTTCTTCACCATCTCCTGCACACGCGTCTTTGCCTCGGGAGGAAAGACTTTCTCCACGTACTTTTTGCCCAAAGCTTCGCCCAGCAGACTGTCCTCGGACTCGGCACAGCGCTTCCAGCGCGGCTTCATCTCTTGCGCGCCATTCAGATATTTTTGATTGAAGGCAAAATCTTCGTCGACGAACTTCGAAGACAAATAGGGCGATGCCGTCCGCAGAACGTGCCAGGTGAGATAAGTTTTCCAGTCTGCAATCGGAGCAGTTGTGAGTTGCTTGTCGACTTCCGCAAGAAACTTCGGCTCTCCGATGTTGAAAGGAACTTTGCTGTTGACTTTCAGATCGGAAAAGTAGCGCTGCCACTGAAAATTTGGACTGAGCTTTTGAGCCTCCGCCATAGTCATCTTGTGATCTGTGGCTTTAGGATCGCGCAGTTCGACATTCGTCAACGATGCTCCTGCGAGTGCCGTCTCCATTTTCATTACCGTTTGCGCGGCAGCATTAGCCTCAGCTGCGTTCGATCCGGCAAGATGGAAGACTGTTGCGACGTGCTCGAGATACTTCTGGCGGGTCTCCTTCGACTTCTCGTCGTCTTTGAAGTAGTAGTCGCGGTCAGGCAAACCGAGCCCAGACGCTTCGAAGTCGGCGATCACATTTGTAGGTTCGTGCCGGTCCGGATTTGAACCAAACGCAAAGGGAGCGAACAGAGCCTCTTCATTCAGATGAGTAATAACTTTCTGCAGGTCGGCGCGGGACTTACCGGACTTGATCAGATCAAGATCGCGATGTATGGGTTCAATGCCGTTCTGCTCTACCGCCTTTTCGTCCATGCAGGCCGCGTAGTAGTCGCCAACAAGTTGATCGGTAGAGCCGCGCTTTGCTTTCGCCGATTGTGTGGCGGTCTCTTCGAGGATGCCGTGCAGCACGTCCTTGTTTGTCTCACCCGATTCCCAACGGCGGCTCCAGCGCACCATGCTTGCCGGAATGGGATTCTGCTTACGCCAGGCGCCATTGGCATAATCGAAAAAATTCACGCACGGGTTGACGGATTTATTTATGTCGCCAACGTAGACGCCATGCAGCGCCGAAGTATCGGCGGCGAAAACTCCCGTGGCGAACGAGAACATCAGAAGTACAGCTTTTAATAGACGCATGTATGCTCCAGAGCGCTCATCGCACGAACGTTTGGATGGCGCATATTTTCAGTACGGCCCCGACGCTCACATATTGCGGAGAAACACGACATGATAACTCGGCTACTCGACGATGAGCATTTCCATGAACGTAAGTGACATAAGTACCAGCAACTTGGATACAAGTGCACACGGTTCATCGCCTGGCGCTAGCCTTAGACCATCTACTCCAAACCGCTTCTCAGATGGTTTCGCAGATTTCGTCCAACCTGCAGCACACCAGGGCATCTAACGTTCCTGTGAGTTCCTGCAGGGTTTTTGTCGCAGTTGTTGTCTTTGCGTGCGCTCTTTGGGGCAGCGCTGTCGGAGATCCGTACGCCAATGTTCCAACTCCGACTGCGAAATTTGTGCCTGCTCAATTAAGCGGACATGCGCCGCGAAGAATTGCCGCGAATCCCGGACGAACTTTTGATCTGTATGGTCCACAGGCGACGGAGCGTGCGGTGCGCTCGTCGCTGAAAGTGGCGCTTGTGCCGGATCCACTCGCGATGGGTGCACTCATCTTTTGCGCATTTGCTCTGCGCTGGATAAGGCAACGCAGGAGTGAGAATCCGGCAAGAGCTTACCCGGCTGCAAGTCACGCAGACGCAGTGGCCCGGGCGGCATAGAGTTCGGAGAGGTTGCACCGCGCGGAAAGCCGGCACTTGTGCCGGAAGACGAAGGCTTCTGAACCACCTCGGTCTTGTCCATACCAGGGCAAGGCGGTCCTGAATCGGGTGGGTGAAGCCTTTTGCCTTATCTGCACTCACATTGACGGGTTAGGAGATAGCAACCGCGAAAAGTGCAACCCCGCGCACTCAGGACCCTCGCTACGAGTTATGCAACCCTGCTCAACAGTGCAAGCCTAAGGAATTCCTCATCTCGGCAGACCGGCGAACGGTTTCAACCTCCACTTCGCTAAACGCATATTGGAGATTCCGGTGCGGCGGAAGTGACGCGGACGAGGGGTCATTTGCAAGTCAAGGAAGCTGACCCGCTGACTGCCTTTCCATTGTTGTGTCCGGCATCCAGAGTTGCTGTTACCGTTATTGGTGTCGAGCTTGCTCCCGTGCAAGTTGCTGCTCCAAAAGTCTGGTCTTGAGCATTGCTGATCTTGGCATTGACTGAGTCCGAAAGCGACCATGTGACATTCAGCAGATTGGACAGGATGCTTACGCAACCCGACGGCAACCCAGCGCCAAAAGCCAAGAACTGTTGAGAATTCGCCGGAGGAGAAGCGGTGTGATCAGCACTCGCACTTTGTGGTATGACATTCAATGTCGTGAAAGCGCAGTCTTGAGAGGTTTTCCCCCCGCACCCAGAGAGAATCGCAGTGAGGAGGAGCGAGCCCAATAGGAAGCAGTTCCCAGTGATTCTCACAGAACATATGTTACCGCGCGGCCAGTCACTCTGGAAATCAGCACACTATAACTGCCTATCCCACACTCACATTGACGCAATTTTTTGTCACCCTCTAGAATCGCAATAGTTTTGTCCAGCTGAAGGAGAACCGTGCCTCTTTACGAGTTCGAGTGTAAGAAGTGTCATCATCGCTTCGAGAAGATTCAGAGCGTATCGGCTCCTGATCCCAAATGCGAGAAATGCGGAGACGAGGTCGAACGCCTGCTCCACGCCCCGGCCGTCCAATTTCGAGGCAGTGGTTGGTATGCAACCGACTACGCGAAATCAGGCCACGATAAAGGGAAGTCTGAAGCTAAGGGCGACAAGTCGGAGACGACCAAGACGGATAATAAGAGCGAGACTAAGAGCGAGAGCAAGGGCGAAACTAAGGGCGCAACGAAGAGCGAAACGAAGAGCAGCTCTCCCGCAAAGGAATAAGCCCGCGCTGCAGGTGGCCCGAAGTTAGCCCCGCGATAGGCCCCCATAGATGCTATCGGTGAAAGCTGTATCCCGCACTGATGAAATTCGAGTCAATTCCGGGATTGAACGGTGTTCCCGAATCGGCATTCGAGGTGTGATGGTAACGATAACTGATCACCACTGACCGGGACTCGCTGGTAAAGATCTGCACCCCTGCTGATAGCGAGAAGGTGAAGTTTATCGACGCCGAGTTCGGAATTGGAACTTCGCGCGAGAAGCGCAGCAAGCCTGCGTTGATTCCGGCTACCGGCTGCACACGATGCCTGCGCCGGAAATTGAACTCAAATCCGATAGGAGCGAAGCCCGCGCCATAGGTTGTTCTTCTGCCGATTGTGATTCCGCAGGAAGTAGGTCCACACACTGCCGGAAAGAACAAGTGCTTCGGATCCTGCACGACCTCAATACCATTTACGGTGGGCTGAGACACCAGAGCGACTGGAATGATATCGATCGTATATTTCCACGCAATCCAATCGTTGGCCAGCAGAACACGACGCCAGCCAGCTCCTGCCTGAAACATCCGCCGAGCTTCGGACTTTCCGATCCATGTAATCGACCCGGGAGAATATCCAGCCCACGCCTGGTATTCGTTAGCGCCGGTATGAAACGCGTCCGTGTAAGGGGATTGCGCGTGCGAGGAGACTGTCGCGAACGACAGCAGCATGCAGAGCAAGGAAGTGCGCAGAGCCATTCGCGATTGCGGAGTTCCGCATTCAGAGTAAACGGAATGCGGCAAATCAGCAAAACCGTCAGAATCCGGAAGGCTTAACGGACCAACGCCGACAGGGGAGTGCTGAAAGCGGCTTTTCTCAATCAGCTCCGGCTTCGCACCCAGACATTTCTCGCCGCGTCTGCATTTTCCCTGAGCGCAGCTTGGAGCTGGTTACAAGAATGACGGCGGCGATGATCACTACCATTCCGAGCAGCATGTAGCGATCAATATGCTCGCCTGCGAGAAGCCATCCTAGGAATACGGCAACTACGGGATTCACGTATGCGTAGGTTGCAACTTTGGGTGTCGGTACATGCTCAAGCAACCAGATATAAGCTGTAAAGCCGACCAGCGAACCAAATGTGACGAGGTAAGCAATCGCAAGCCATCCGGTACGCGACCAATCTGCACGATGAAAGCTGCCGAGGGAAAGCGCGAGCAGAGCGTTGACAATGCCTGCGAGCGTCATCTCCCACCCCGTGGCTGCAAAAGGACCAACGCTGAGCTGGAATCGCCGTGAGAGAACGGATCCCAAAGCCCAGCTCAAAGAACCGAGCATCAGGCCCAGCGAGGCAAATAAGTCTCTGCGGCCGAGGGTGCTTCCATTCGCGATATCAGGCCAGAGCAGAACGAGGAGTCCGCCGATTCCGAGCAGCAGGCCAGTCCAGCCAAGCCGGTTCAGGCGATCGCCTCCGAACAGAGCTTCGATCATCGCGATCCAAATTGGCACTACGGCAACAATCATCGCCGCCAGGCCGCTGTTGATGTACTCCTCCGCCCAGGCGAGTATCACATTTCCGCCGCTAAGCAACAGCACACCTACCAACAGCAATCGCAAGAAGTCCCCGCGCGAGATGGTGATCTTCTTTCTGGTGAATGCGCACCAGCCCAGCATCAGGGCCCCCGCGATCAGGAAGCGCAGCGCTCCCAGCACCGGTGCCGGGAAGTGCCGGACCGCGATCATGATGGCCAGGTAAGTGGATCCCCAAAAGAAGTAGACCAGGCCAAAACTGATGCCAACCTTCAGGCGATGACTTTGCTCCTGCTCTTGTGGCGCCGTGACTTGGGTAAGAGTGGCCATTTCTTGATCAGCTGAGACTTGTTGATATTAGGGAGTTTGCGCGCTCGCCACTATCCGCTTTTCGACGGAATTCTTCATCCCACAAAAACGTCGAAATGAAGCGAACTGCGGTACACCACATCAGAGCGACAAAAGTCGTGTCACGCTTCAAAAATAATTGCACGAAATCCGAAACAGTACATGACCTCTTGTTCCTTGTACCCAACTTCTACCGGGCTTTATTCTTGGGTTATTCCGCGATCGGGGACCAGATGGCCGAAAACAACCATGTAATTCTTTGTGTCGACGACGAGGCGGCGGTTCTTCAGCCCCTGGGGATCATGCTGCAACGGCGCGGATTTCGTGTGTTGAGCGCCAAGGACGGCCCATCTGCCATTGAATTGTTCCGTCAGATCAAGTGCGCTGCTGTGATTCTGGATTACGCCATGCCGGGAATGTCCGGCGGCGAAGTTGCCAGGATGCTGCGCGAGCAGGATAAGACGGTTCCCATCATCCTGCACACCGGATATAAGGAGATTCACGATCCCTTGCTCGCGAATGTCAGCTGTACCCTTCCCAAAGGAAGCCTCAGCTTCCTGCTCACTAAGCTGAATGACTTGCTGCATATTCAGGAGCCAGGACTGGTTGATCGGAAAGAGCGCGAAGCGACCGACGATGACTCTACCTCTGCTCAATCAGCGCACGTAGCGTGAGTAGTCATCGGCCTGTACAGGTGACTTGCGCAACGCAGCTATAATCGAATGGGAATATGTACGCGGCTGACTACAATCCGTCGCTCGTCGGGCTGACCGTTCACGGCACTCCGCCGTGCTGGCTGAATTACCTTGCTGGTCCGCGACGCTATCTAGCCATGCTCCCGTCTAACGTTCGCGCCAACCTTTTCGCCGGCGACTAGCTCGATCCTCGCTCGCCTGGGCTGAGAAGCATCTCGAAGATTGCTCGTTTCAGCCCGCGACCAAAACCGCACGATTCCGTGCTTTTCTTGCGAGGAGAACTCCAATGCCAACCGAAACCCTCAGCCGTCCTGCAACTGCGGCAAAACCGGGTCTACCAAATCTCAAGACCACCCTTCCCGGGCCGAATGCGAAGCGCATCATCGCTGCAGATGATCGTCTAATTTCGCCCAGCTACACCCGTTCGTATCCGCTGGTCGCAAAGCGTGGCCGCGGAGCGATCATCGAAGACGTCGATGGAAACGAATTCCTCGACTTTTCCGCCGGCATCGCCGTCACATCCACGGGCCACTGTCATCCTGACGTGGTGGGCGCCATTCAGCGCCAGGCTGGTGAGCTGATCCACATGTCCGGCACTGACTTCTACTACGAATCCATGACGCAGCTCGCCGAACGCCTCAGCCGGATCGCGCCCATGCCCGGTCCGCATAAGTTCTATTTTGGGAACTCGGGAACCGAGGCCGTGGAGTGCGCGCTCAAGCTGGCTCGCTATCACACCAAGCGCCAAGGGCTCATCGCCTTCTATGGCGCCTTCCACGGACGCACCATGGGATCGCTCTCGCTCACAGCGTCGAAGCCGCAGCAGCGTCGCCGCTTCGCCCCGCTCGTTCCCGGAGTGACACATGTTCCGTACCCTTACACCTATCGCTTCGGCGAAGGAAAGACCGAACGCGAGTACGGACTGGCCTGCGCGAAGTTTATTGAAGAGCGCCTGTTCAAAACCACGATGCCGCCTGAGGATGTCGCGGCGATCTTCGTCGAACCTATCCAGGGCGAAGGCGGATACGTTCCCGCGCCTCCGGAGTTCCTGCGCGAACTCCGGCGCATCTGCGACGAGAACGGAATCATGCTGGTCGCCGATGAAGTGCAATCAGGAGCCGGACGCACAGGCAAGTGGTGGGCCATCGAGCATGCTGGAGTCCAGCCTGACATCGTTTGCATCGCCAAGGGCATCGCTTCAGGCATGCCGCTCGGAATCACAATGAGCCGCGCCGGCGTCATGGACTGGGTTCCCGGATCGCACGCGTCCACCTTCGGCGGCAATCCCGTAGCCATCGCGGCCGCGTTGGCCAGCATGGATGTGATCGAGCGCGAAGGCATGCGCAACGCATCCAGCGTGGGCGAAAAGCTGAAGCAGCGGATGTCTACGTGGATCCAGAAGTATCCGATAGTCGGAGATGTTCGCGGAAAAGGACTCATGCTTGCTGTCGAGATCGTGAAGGACAAGCAAAGCAAAGCTCCGGTATCGAAAGTGCGCGATCGCATCGTAGAGCTTGCGTTTGAAAATGGAGTGCTTCTCCTCGGTGCCGGCGAGACATCCATCCGGCTGTCGCCGCCGCTAATCATTACGCAAGAGCAGGGCGATTACGCGCTGGATGTGCTTGAGAAGTGCCTCGGGCAGGTAGGCTAGTTTCTTGTCATTCCCAAGCCGCTGCGGTTGCGGCGAGGAATCCCTACTGAACCCACGCAGCATGAGTTAATGTAGGGATTCCTCTCCGTCCGCCGCAGCGGATGGTTGAATGACGCAAGGGAATACATGCTCCTTCGCTCCACACTCCGCGCTCTCGACAACTTCACCGCCCGCTTGGGCCGCACGCCGGAACGACCTGCGCACCTCGTCGCAGGCGCACGCGGCGAAGACGAAGCCTACTTCCACCTCCGCAAGCTTGGATACACGATCGTCGCCCGCGACTACCGCTCTCCGAGACGTCCCGGCGACATCGACCTGATTGCCTGGGACAAGGAAACCCTCTGCTTCGTCGAAGTCAAAACGCGCAGCAGCCGCAGCTTCATGCCGGCTGAGGCCGCAGTCGATGAGGAGAAGCGCGAGACGCTCTCCGCCCTGGCCCGCGAATTCCTGCGCAACCTTGTTCATGTGCAACAAAAGTCGCCGGAGTTCCGTTTCGATGTAATAAGCGTTTACCTCGAAAGTAACCGCAGCGGGATAACTCTGTTCAGAGACGCGTTCCGTATGTCATAAAATGAACCTTCGCTTCTGGGAGAGGACCCGATTTGCCCGAACTGAGGAAGGACCCCGTCACCGGACGCTGGGTCATTATCGCGACCGATCGCGCGCGCAGACCAACTGATTTCATCCGACACACCGTAGTTCTCAAGGGTGGATTCTGTCCCTTTTGTCCTGGCAATGAATCCAAGACTCCGCCTGAGATCCTCGCCTTTCGTCATGGGCAAGGCGAACGGGACAAGCCCGGCTGGTCTGTCCGCGTGGTTCCCAACAAGTATCCGGCACTGGGGATCGAAGGAAACCTGGACCGCCGTGCGGACGGCATGTACGACCGCATGAATGGCATCGGCGCACACGAAGTGATCATCGAGACGCCGAATCATTACGAGACCTTCACCACCATGCCTGCAAAGAGCATCGAAAATGTGCTCGGGGCCTTCCGCGATCGCATCGTCGATCTCAAGCAGGATCGCCGTTTCAAATACATTCTCATCTTCAAGAACCATGGCGAGCCGGCCGGCGCGACGCTTGAACATCCGCACTCACAATTGATCGCGCTGCCGATTGTTCCTCGCCACGTGCTGGAGGAGCTTGACGGCTCAAGGCAGTACTACGATCTGAAGGAACGCTGCATATTCTGCGATATCGTTCACGAGGAGAGCTCCGACGATGAAGCGCGTCTTGTGGCCGAAAACCGCGGCTTCGTGACTGTCTCGCCATATGCTTCCCGGTTCCCTTTTGAAACTTGCATCCTTCCCAGGAATCACGAAGCATCCTTCGAGAACATCAGTTCGGGCGACTTCGCCAGCCTGGCACAGATGATCAGACTGGTCATCGGCAAGATGGACGCGGTGCTCGAACGTCCTGCGTACAACATGGTGCTCCACACGGCGCCGCTCGCAGCGCAGGAACATGCCGACTATTATCACTGGCACATAGAACTGATTCCCAAATTGACAAAGGTTGCTGGATTTGAATGGGGGACGGGTTTCTATATCAATCCCACGTCGCCAGAGGAAGCAGCCAGGTATCTGCGAGAAGCAGTCGTTGAGACAGCGGAGCTGGCGGGAACGCGGTAAGTTTCTCTTGAACCACCTGCGGCCGCCCGGGGCCGGGCGTTTGCTGATCGTCCAAAAATCGAAATCAACAATATATTTTTTTGGGATGCAGATTGATGTTACGTAATTAAAACGCGCGCGAGGTGCGCGTGTCGGTGCCTTCGACATGAGTTCTTGATCTAACCGCCACTTAACAACTTCTTCACCGTTTCGCTCACAACTTTTCCATCCACGCGAGTACCCGACGCAGCGAACTTTGCCATCGCGTTCTTCATCACCGTTCCCATGTCCTTCATTGTAGGCGATCCCATTTCGGAAATGGTCGAACGAACAACGGCCGTGATCTCCTCCGCTCCCGCTGCCTTCGGCAGATATCCCTCGATCATGGTGATTTCGGCAGCCTCCTTATCAGCAAGCTCCTTGCGTCCGCCCTTAGTAAACTGCTCGATTGAGTCCTTGCGCTGCTTGATGAGCGTATTCAGGATCGCCATGGCCTCCTGATCGTCGAGCGGGCCGCGCTTGTCGATTTCCTTGTTCTTGAGCGCAGACTTCACCATGCGCAACGTGCTCAAGCGATGCTCCTCGCGGGCTTTCATCGCAGCAGTAATGTCCTGGGTAATGCGTTCGGAGATGGTCAAAGTGGCTCCTGAATTACAAAGCTCACGCCAGTATAGCGATGCGAGGAGCGCCGAAGGGGCGGCATTGACTTTGATCTGCTCCGAGATTGACTGGATTAATAGAATTTGTTTGGGATTTACTCACCGGCTAAGCCCAGCGTCGCCACGGCTGGCTCAGGCAGGTCATCGAACCGGAGCGCTGGCGCGTCGATTGTGGCGGTGCGCCGGCCTCGCCAGACCAGGACCGCGAGCAGCGCAATCACGAGTGTCGCCCGCACTGGATTCGCTCCTCCGATAGCCTCAAGAGCCGTCAGCACCGTCGTGATTACGAAGACTACAAACCAGTAAATGATCCCGGTGTGCAGGATGTTTCGTTTGCCCGGAAGATAAGAGCAGGTAAGAGGAATGGTGTCGCTGTTTTCCAGCTCATGTTCGATGATGAGAAAGCCAATGAGTCCGGCAAAGGCAATGCCGTAGACACCGCGCCAAGGCGCCATTGCGACCAGCAGAAACGGAGCCGTTGCTGCCATAGCCGGCAACAATGCAAATCCCAGATAGATGAGCCGGACCGCTCTTCTTCGTTCCGAAATCGCATTCTGCGCGGCCAGACGAAACAGCCAGTTGGCACGAAGATCTACGGGAATGCGAAATGCATAACGCAATCCGGTAAAGAGGAAAAAGAAGAGCATCAGCGGGAGCGCAAAAACAGCATCCAAGGCCGCTCCGCGATGAATCAGTCCTTTGTTCAGAGCGCCGCTGAGAATGACTCCGATACCGCTCTCCAGCACCAACGCGCAGCCCACGCCGGCATAGACAAGACGAATCATTCTGTGCTGCTTCATACGATCGAGCGATCGCAGCGTAAAAAGCAATATGGCCGACTCTCGGGAATCCCGTGACATTCGCTCGGCGATCCACTCAATAGCCTTGAATCGCGAACGCCGTGTCTGCACTTCCGATTCGAAGATTCGTCGCGCATAGCGCTGGTGAGCAATAGCGCTGACCAGGATCGTGCCTGCGACAACACAGAGCGAAGCTACTGCGCCGCGTGCGGCAAGAAGACTGTCGTAAGCATCCGCCCGGCCCAGCAACTTTTCGTATAGGGAGAAGTACCAGAGCGGCGGCGCGTATACGCTCCATGCTGGACGAAAATCGACCCAGGAAATCGCGTTTGGCAAATCGAGGGCCCAGGGTATGGCGCACAAGATCGCAACCAATAGCAGCGACTGCGCCGAAACCGAAACCCTCGCATACCAGCGCAGGGGCACACAGTTCATCAGCAACACTTGCAGCAGCGCCAGCGCAAAAACCACGAAGATCCCGGAGCAGAACGCTGCCATCACCTGAGCTGCCATCTCTAGCCACGCGGGTGCAAGATCGTGGTTCCCTGAAATTACAGACGCGAAGGAGAAGGCACAGGGAACTGCCAATAACCCGATTACCAGGAAGGACAAAGCCGAGAGGGTCGTCAACTTGGCAAAGTAGATCTGCGACAGCTTGAGGGGAAGCGGACGAAGAATCAGGTAGTCCTCCCGATTGGGGAACAACGAATCCCAGCGGAATGTAACCAGTGCGGCAATGCCCAGCATGGTCATCACCACGAAGAAGAGCTGATCAGAATAGACAGCCCGGCGATACAGGTCAGTGTCCGGACCAAGAGCCAGGTACTGATATTTCTTGTAATAGAGCTTGGGAACAATGAAACCAATCGAGGCGACGCCGGCCAGGCACGTGATTACCACACGTCGCAGATCGTCAGCCGAGGTGATGAGATCGCTCTCGAAGAGCTGCCGCGCATAATGCCGGTGCAGCTCAAACAGAGCGCCATGGGTAGCCTCGAGCCATGCTTTGTAGCGTTCGCGCACACTTAACCCCGCATTACTGCAATCATCTGCGAAGCCACGGCACTCGCATCTTCATGCATCACGAGTTGCGCAAAAACGTCCTCGAGTGAAGCAGACGATCGCAAATCGCGAAGGCGTGCGACCGAATCGTGGGCGACAACCCGCGCGCGATGCAAAATCACAACCTCCGAGCACACTTTCTCGACAACCTCCAGCACGTGCGAGCTGTAAAGGATCATCTTCCCTTCCGCCGCCAGAGCCTGAAGAAGAGTGCGAACGATAAGAGCTGCAGTCACATCAAGCCCGGAGAAGGGCTCGTCAAGAATCAGGACTTCGGGATCGTGAAGGAGCGCTGCTGAGAGTAGTACCTTCTGCCGCATGCCTTTCGAATACGACGACATCTGCGTGTCGCGGAATTCCGACAGTCCGAAGAGATCGAGCATCGCGTCGATCTTGCGCTCGAGAGTTGTCTTTTCCATTCCGCGCAAACGACCGACCAGCTGCAGGTACTCGCATCCTGTGAGATGTGTGTACAGATAGGGTTCTTCGGGAACATAGCCGAAGAGGCGGCTGAACCAGAGCCGGTTTTTTGAGACGTTCTCACCACGAAAGAAGATCTCTCCCTCAGAGGGTTCGATCAATCCGGTCAACATCTTTACAGTGGTGCTCTTGCCCGATCCGTTCGGGCCCAGGTATCCGAGAATTTGACCCGGACGGATGGTAAAGCTCACATTCTCAACCGCGGAGATCGCAGAGTAACGCTTCGTGAGATTGCGAACTTCGAGCATATGAGAGCCATAGACACCAGTTTGAGGAAGGCGGTTCCGATGAATTTAGCTATTTATTTGGAAGTGAGATACGTGTGAGTGATGCGGTCATGCCAGCAGAGGCGATCTTCGTCGATCAGTGCCCAGGCAAATCCCATTCCCATTGCGGCATACGATAGGACAGTCGCCAGCGCACGCCAGCGCATGCGGTTTCGTGAGGGAGTCTGATTCAGGAAAGTAGTGACTCGCAATCCAGAGGCTCGCATTCCTGCGGTCCCGCGTCCGAGAGAGAGCGTGAGCAAGTAGTAAATCGTCAGTAGCAGGGAGCCGCAGATGGCGATGCTCTCGATCAGAGGCTTCGTCATTGGCAACGAGTTCGCGAAGAACTCGGCCGTGATTCCGAAAAGTCCCATAGCCGCGATCAGGATCGCAGAGTCCACAGCGGCTGCGTATGCGCGTTGTTCGAGTGGAGCTGTCTGCAGCGGAGTCTCGAGTTCGTCGAGTGAAAAATGCGTTGGCTGGGCAGGAGCAATCTCGATCTCAATCAGATGACTTGGGGGCGGAGGCGGCAATTCCTCCATTGCCTCAAAGATTCTCAACTGATCAACGACCGGCTCGGCTAACTCATATTGCCGCGGTTGCATGCGCGGGAACTGGATGATCTTGGGCACAGGCCCGTTGATTCGCGGGAAAGGCGCGAGTGGCGGACGTTCGGAGAGCGTAGCGGCCAATGAGTCGCTGGTCTCATGGATCTGGGAAGCGGGCGGAAGAGGGGCTTCTTCGGCCTGGCGAGAAACCGCTTTCGGTTCTGCGCTGCGCGAATTCTCAATGGCGGCGGTTGAAGCAGGCGCAGGAGCGGTTGCGAGCATGCCTTCTTCCCAACGCCAGCTTGAATGACGCGCACTGGCGGTCGAAGGCTCTCCAATCTGCAGTGGACTTTGTTCATCGAACTCGAGCTGTGGCGAGTTGGGATCGAGTCTCTGCCGTTTCCGAACTTTGTGAGCGCGGACCTGGAGGGAAACCTGGCGGCGCCAATCCTGCGAGGGCACCGGAGCGCCGGAGCAGGCGCAAGAGCAATCGCTACCACATCGCGGACAGGCCATACTGGGTGTTGGAGGTTGCGGCAGGCACGCGTGCCAGTTTTTGCACGCGTCTCATCCGGCATGCTAATTTCAGCGATTCGGATGAATTTCCGCCGCAATGTCTTTGTTAACACGGCACTAGCCGTTTGTCAGGTGCTACTGCTGGTTCCGTTCATGCGAAGCGACTCGCTGGCCGCCTCCGGTTCTCCGGCGGGCGCGCGAAATGCGACGGATCCCCAATCCACCCAGACACACCCACAAGCCCAACCACCCGAGGCCAAAGGTCGCGCGGCAGCAACACTGAAATATCGAGACGAACTCGTTTATATCGTGGCCGATCAGTTCGAGCAGTCGGGAACGACTTACATGCTGCATGGTGACGCGCAGATAGATTTTCGCGATTACGTCCTCTACGCAGACGAGATTAGCTATAACTCAAATTCGGGAGAAGCCACGGCCACGGGCCATGTGAAATTGCAGGGTGGAGAGTACAACGTCCACATGGAAGCGTCGCGGGCCGAATACAACATTCCAGATGCCACCGGCAAGTTCTACGACGTGCACGGAACCACAGGACTGAAGCTGGGATCGCGCCGCGCGATTCTCACCAGTTCGAATCCATTTACTTTTTCTGGAAAAGTGGTTGATAAAGTCGGACCGAATCGCTTCGTGGTTCACCATGGTTCGGTTACTTCCTGCGAGCTGCCGCATCCGAAGTGGACCTTCACGGCCGAACGCATCAATTTTGATATCGGCGGACTGGCGAAGCTTCACCATTCCACCTTCCGCTTGCGCAGCGTCCCTGTGCTTTACCTGCCGTTTGCCGAGCATCCGGTAGAGCAACTTGGCCGACAATCGGGATTCCTGATTCCCAGCTTCGGGCAGTCATCGGTGAAAGGAACAATCTTCGGGGACTCCTATTTCTGGGCTATCAACCGCAGCATGGATGCCACGCTCGGCCTGGAATATTTCTCGAAACGCGGCTTCGCTCAGCATGCAAATTTTCGCGCGCTCACCAGCGACAACTCTCATATCACAGCCACGTATTTCGGAGTCATCGATCGCGGCCTGGGGCCGACGCACATCGATCAGGGCGGCGAAGACGTCAAGATCCAGGCGGAACAGTATTTTCCTCAGAATGTGCGAGCCGTAGCGAACGTGGAATACCTGAGCAGCTATCTATTCCGCGTCGCCTTTGCTGAGAACTTCCAAACAGCCGTTAATTCCGAGGTGAAGTCCGACGTCTTTGCCAGTCGCAACGACAATGGCTACGCGCTGGGAATCCTTGCCCAGCGCTACCAGAATTTTCAGAGCACGAATAACGGAGACTCGTTCAGCATCCTGCACGTGCCGAGCATCGATGCCTCCTCAGTTGATCGGCCGCTGTTTGGCACGCCTCTCCTGTACGGATTCGACGTTGCCGCGACCGGGCTTTCTCGCCGCAGTCCGACTTTCAGTTCGGCAAACCTTGTGGCGCGGCTGGATGCACATCCCCGGCTTGCTCTGCCGGTGTTTCTGCGAGGCTGGACATTCCGTCCGGGAGTTGCTGTACGCGACACGTTCTACACGCAGCACAAGACTCCGGAAACCGCCTTTGCCATCGGCTCCACCATCAACGATGCCTTGAACCGCAAGGATTTCGAAGGCGAATTGGAAGTCCGTCCGCCGCGCCTGGAAAAGATCTATCAAAAAGGCATCTTTGGCAAAGCCCTGAAGCACACGATTGAGCCGAGCATGACCTACCACTATGTGTCGGGAGTGAACAACTTCCTCGGCGTGATCCGCTTCGACAGCACCGACATCGTCAGCGATACAAACGAAGTGGAGTATGGGCTCACGAATCGCATTTATGTGAAGCCCCGAAATCAGAAATGCGAGAACAATGATCCGGACGCGCCCTGCTCCCGTGTTCCCACAGAACTCCTGACTTGGGAAGTTGCGCAGAAGTACTTTATCGACCCATATTTTGGCGGCGCCTTGGTGCCCGGAGTACGCAACGTTCTACAGACGACAGTCGAGTTTTCAGGCATCGCCTTCCTCACCGAAACGAGAGTGCTCTCGCCGGTTACGTCGAGGCTGCACATTCGCACCAGTCAACACACTGATCTTCAGTGGCTCTTCGATTACGATCCCAAAAAGGGACGCATTAACGCGAGCGATGTATTCCTGGACTATCACGTTGGCCCCTATTTTTTTGGCGGGAACCACGCACTCTTGCATGCTCCCGGCGAGGTGTTTCTCTCCAGCCCAACCCCCACAGTAGAGAAGTTCAATCAGTTTCGACTCACCGCAGGATTCGGTCATCCTTCGCGCCGTGGGATCAGCCTGGCCGGCAACGTTGGCTATGATCTGAACCTTACGTCGCTCCAGTACACCGCGGTGCAAACCTCCTACAACTGGGACTGCTGCGGACTCAACTTTGAATACCGCCGGTTCGTGCTGGGACCGGTGCGCAATGAAAGTCAGTACCGCTTCGCCTTCAGTCTCGCCAACATCGGGACCTTTGGTAACCTCAGGCGCCAGGAGCGCGTCTTTTAGCGCATTTTCTGCATGAGATAATCGAAGAGGCGCTCTGCCATCTTTGAGGTCCGTCGTTTGTTCAAATTTCGACTATTTGCTGTCTCTACTCTGTTATGCACGCTCGGCTGCTCTGCGCAGTCGGCTAAGCCCGCGGACGAAAACGCGGCGGTAAATCGCCGGATCGAACAAAAGGTTCGGAGCACCTTCAGCCTGCCGCCATCCATCCAGGTGGGCATTGGCAAACGAGAAGCCAGCGAGATGCCGGGCTATGACAAAGTTCCAGTGACGCTTTCGCGTGATGGCCGCACCAGCTCGCACGATTTCTTAGTGTCTAAGGACAACAAGACGCTGATCGAGTGGCAGAAGCTCGACATCAGCAAAGACGTGATGGAATCCATCAACGTTGCTGGACGTCCGGAGCGCGGCAACAAAGAAGCTAAGGTCGTCATCGTTAACTACGACGACTTCCAGTGTCCGTTTTGCTCGAAGATGCATCAGACACTATTCCCTGAGCTGATGAAGACCTATGGGAATCAGGTGAAGATCATTTACAAGGATTATCCTCTGATTTCACTCCATCCCTGGGCGATGCATGCCGCCGTTAACTCCAATTGCCTGGCTGAGCAGAACAACGACGCCTACTGGGAGTTCGCCGACTACACTCACGCTAATCAGAAGGAGATCAGCGGCGAAAAACGGGATGTCAAGGAAGAGTACGCAAAGCTCGACCAGATAACTTCCGACATCGGCAAGAAACACAGACTGGACGCGACCCAACTGAATGCGTGCGTGAAAAAGCAAGATGAGGCGCAGGTACGCGCCTCCATGGCCGAGGCCGACAAGATGGGCGTGGAAGCAACGCCTACTCTGTTCGTGAATGGGGAACAGCTTGCCGGAGCTCAGCCCGAGGCAGTGTTGCGCGATGTGATCAATCGAGCCCTGAAGGACGCTGGACAGACACCTCCACCGGCGCCCGCGCCGACTGCCGCCGCTTCATCCCCGCCGGCTTCGGCTAATCCTGTGCCTAAGAACAGCGATCAATAGGCGGCAATCTCAGGCTCTCTGATAATTTGTAATGGAGTAATGAGGGGCGAAATATCGCGACCGAGATCCCGGCCGATTACGCGGTCGCAAATTACACAATTCCAGAACCGCTCTGTACAATTCCCCTCATTCGTCCCATGGAACCTCCAAAGTGTGGAGCTCGACCTTTGAAATTTCCCGTCCAGTTTTATTTTCCAGTCCTGATTTTGTGCGCGATTCTCTCTGGCTGCGGTGACTCGCAGCATGGCTCTGACATGATGGCAAAAGTAAACGGGCGGGCCATCAGCCGGTCTGAGGTGGAGAAGTACTACCAGAACCAATCGGCCAACGCCGGGCAAAAGCCAATCGGCGAACAGTCTGAGAGCCTTCGGCTGAATATCCTGAAACAGCTGATCGATCAGGAGATCATGATGCAGCGTGCAGAAAAGCTTGGTCTGCTCGCTACCGACGATGAAGTTGACCGCAAGCTGAACGAGCTTAAGGCTCCTTATACCAAAGAGCAGTTCGATCAGAAGCTGAAGGACAGCCACATGTCGCTGGACGATCTTAGACGCGATGTGCGGCGCAATCTCACCATTGACAAGGTCCTGAACAAAGAGATCACGTCGAAGATCAACATCAGCGACAAAGAGATTACCGACTTCTACAACGCCAACAAGGCGCAGTTCAACTTGATTGAGCCGCGCTACCATCTGGCGCAGATCGTCGTCACCTCTCAGCCGGCGCAGCAGGTCAGCAATCTGAAGAACGACAAAGCGCAGAACGAAGGTGACGCGCACAAAAAGATCCAGATGATCGAGAACCGGCTGGAAAGCGGCGACGACTTTTCGCAAGTTGCGATGAATTACTCGGAGCAACCCGACACGGCAGGCAATGGCGGCGATATGGGCATGATCTCGGAATCGCAGCTGCGCACGAATCCGGAAATTTACGCTGCGGTTTCAAAGCTCAAGCCGGGCGAGATAAGTCATCCTCTTCCCATGGTCGATCCCGCCACGAAGAAGACGATCGGCTACAGCATTGTCCGCCTGATCTCGAAAGAACCTGCTGGTCAGCGCGAATTGAACGATCCGCGCGTGCAGCAGTTCATCCGCGAGCAATTGCGCGATGGGCGCGAGCAGTTGCTCAAGGCGGCCTACTACGACGTCGTGCACAATGAAGCGAAGATTTCCAACTACTACGCTGACGACCTGCTGAAGAACGTCAAGTGATCCGCTACGGAATCCTTGGTTTCGGCCTGCATGCGGTCAGGCGCCTCATGCCCGGTTTTTCGCAGGCCAAGCACTGCACCGTCACCGGCCTGTGGCGGAGAGATCAGCGGAAGGCCCAGGAAGCGGTAAAGCAATACAGTAAATTCCCACTTCGGTCCTACGACTCTCCGGAAGCTCTTTGCTCGTCGGCGGAAGTTGATGCAATCTTCGTCGCCTCCCCCGACGCCCTCCACCTGCCGCATGTGCTCATTGCGCTCGACCACCGCAAGCCAGTGCTGTGCGAGAAGCCGATGGCGATGAACTCCGCAGAGTGCGAGCACATGGTAGCTGCGGCGGAACGTGCTCACGTGCCATTGGGAGTCGCGCAGAATTTTCGCTTCGAGCCCAGCGTCAATCGACTTCGCGAGATTGTTGCCGCCGGCACGATCGGCAAGCCCTTGCTGGCTCGTTCCGAATTTCATTACTATATGCGCCAGCATCCAAGAACATGGATTACCGATCCGAGCCTTGCCTGCGGCGGTCCGGTGGGCGATGTGGCCGTGCATTGCATCGACGCGCTTCGCTACATTCTGCAGGATGAAGTGCGCGCGGTATTCGCTCGCGCACTCTACGACAAAGACTCCGGAGCCGTCGAATCGGCGGCGACGTTGTTGCTTGAGTTTCAAATTGGAACGCTCGCCCATGTCACCGTCTCTACCCGCGCCGAGTATCGCACGCCGCTATGGATCACAGGAGAGAAGGGACTCGCCGGCGCCGAAGATGCTCTTACCGTCGACCACGCGATCTCCTTGCACACCCAGCCTATTGGCGGCCAACTCTCCACCGAACATATTTCCAACGACACAACCTATGCGGACCAGGTGGATGCGTTTGCACTTCATGTGGAGCGCGGGATTCCCTTTGTAGCGCCGGGAATTGAAGGATTACGGAATCAACGAGTGCTCGACGCAGCGTACACGAGCATTAAGAAGGGGACACGCGAAGTGTTGTGAATCTCGCATACTTTCAACTGTTGCTGGTGAAGGACCAGAGAGGCGAAACGCTCACTCAATCACCGCCAGCACATCGCCTGCGTTCACGGCTGCTCCTTCAGCCGCAAGCACCTTCGCAACTCGACCTTTCTTGGGTGATTTCAATTCATTCTGCATCTTCATCGCTTCAATTACGATGATGCCTGCGCCTTGTTCTACTTCGGTACCCAGCGGGGCAACTACGCGAACTACTTTTCCCGGCATTGGAGCAGTGATCTTCCTGGCCCCATCGTGCGCTCCAAGGCGAGCACGCCGTGTGCGCCAGGATCGGGGATCGCGTACCTCGACGGAATAGCGAATGCCTCCTATGGCGACCTGCTGCTGTGCAGGATTGGCAACGATCTCGTAAGACTCTCCGCCCATCAGCATGGACAGCACGCCGGCAGCGGTGTTTGCAGCGTTGACAGCGACAGCCTCGCCGTTCACACGGCCTGTCCAGCTTCCTGTTTCGGTCTGCTCCAGCTCGACGCGGTAGTCGTGGCCGTTGACGGTTACCTCGAATGTCATCGCTCGCGCAGCGCCTCGTGGCGGGCGACGCGCTTCCATCCATTGCCCGCCGAACGATGGCTGCCATTCACGCCGTTATTTGTGCTTGAAGCTTTGCCATTGCGCGTCGATTGCATCAGCGCCGCAGCGATAGCGGCGACTCTCTCGCCGTTGCCGTTCAAGGGCGACACCGCCTTACGCCGATTTTCGATAAGACGATCGAGATACCCTGTATCGATTTTTGCGGCGATGAAATCGTTCTCCTCGAGAATCTCTCGGAATAATCCCAGGTTGCTGGCAATTCCGCCAACGAAGTATTCGTTCAATGCCCGCTGCAATCGCCGGATCGCCTGCTCGCGTGTAGGCGCGTACGCAATCAGCTTTGCCAGCATAGGATCGTAATCCAGCGGCACAGTCCAGCCTTCGTAAATGCCGCTGTCCTCCCGGATTCCCGGACCAGAAGGAAGCAGCAAGCGAGTGATCTTTCCCGGCGAGGGAAAGAAGTTATTGTCAGGATCCTCTGCGTAGATCCGCACTTCGATTGCGTGTCCGCGCAACTGCAGATCGCTTTGCGTAAACGGGAGCTTCGCGCCTGCGGCAATCAGAATTTGCAGGTGAACGAGATCCAGGCCGGTAACCAGCTCCGTCACCGGATGCTCCACCTGCAGCCGAGTGTTCATCTCCAGGAAGTAAAACTTCTTGTCCTGATCAACCAGAAACTCGACTGTACCCGCGTTGGAATATCCGGCCGCTCGCGCCAGAGCCACAGCGGTCTCACCCATCGCTTGACGCATGGCCGCATCGACCACGGCGGAAGGCGCCTCTTCAATGACCTTCTGGTGGCGTCTTTGTACCGAGCATTCACGTTCCCCGAGATATACAAGATTGCCGTGCTCGTCGCCGAGAACCTGGATCTCTATATGGCGAGGCTGGACGATCAGCTTCTCGATGTACACGTCGCTGTTGCCAAACGCACGCAGCGCCTCGCTTTGGGCCGCTGTGAATGCCGAAGGCAATTCCTGACGAGTATCAACGCGCCGCATTCCCTTGCCGCCTCCACCCGCCACCGCTTTCAGCATCACCGGATAATCGAGCGATGCGGCAACCTCTTCGGCCTGCGCAGCAGATTCCAACGCGCGTACCGAACCGGGAACACGCGGGAGTCCAGCGCGATCTGCAGCTTCACGCGCGCGCGTCTTCGATCCCATCGCTTCCATCGCTGATGGCGATGGCCCGATGAACTTCACGCCGGCATCAGCACAAGCTCGGGCGAACTGTGGGTTCTCAGAGAGAAATCCGTAGCCCGGATGTACGGCATCCGCGCCGCTCCGCAGGGCGACCTCGAGAATCCGCGGAATGTTTAGATACGACTCGGCCGCTGCGGCAGGACCAATGTGATACGCCTCGTCGGCCTTCATCACATGCAGTGCCCCGCGATCTACATCAGAAAACACAGCAACCGTAGCAATGTCCATCTCGCGGCAGGCGCGGATTACGCGCACCGCAATCTCTCCTCGATTGGCAATGAGGATCTTCTTGAATGGCGCAGACGATGACATTCGAAATTGCACGATTTGTTTTAACGACAATCAGAATGCGAACAAGCGGCTATCTTCCCGTTCCGTTCGGATACAGCAGGATCTTGCTGGCTTCGCCCGTCTTCAACCGCTCCATGCCCTTACTGAAATCTTTCAGCGGCATGCGATCGGTAATGACTGGAGAAAGATCGAGTTTTCCGGCTCTGAGCAGCGCCTGCATCTGATACCAGGTCTTATACATCAATCGACCATTGATACCCTGCACGATTGCGCCCTTGAAGATCAGATCTTCCGCGAAGTTCATCTTGATCGGCACAGAAGGGATGCCCAGCAATGAGACACGGCCGCCAAGCCGCAAAATATCGAATCCGGTTTTGATACCGTCGGGATGTCCGGACATTTCAAGCACTACGTCCACGCCGGTGCCATCCGTACGTTCAAGCACAAACTGCTTCACGTTGCCCTTGCTCGGATCGCAAACGTGCTCGGCCTTCATGGCCTTTGCCAGCTTGCGCCGATGCTCGTTCACTTCGAGTGCAAAGACCTGGGAAGCTCCGACGGCGCGCGCAACGGCAATTGAAAACAATCCGATGGGACCGCAACCGATTACGGCGACCGTCTTCGCGGCGATTTCGCCGGCAAGCACGGTGTGCACAGCATTTCCCAAAGGATCGAGGATCGAAGCGTAGTCTGCGGGAATGGAAGGGTCGAGTTTCCAGATGTTCGATTCGGGAATCTTGACGTAGTCAGCGAATGCTCCGTCAGCATCGACGCCGATGATCTTCACGTTTTGGCAGATATGCGCCTCGCCGGTACGGCACTGCAGGCATTTGCCGCAGTTCACGTGCATTTCGGCTGAGACGAAGTCACCTTCCTTCACGCTGGTAACTTCTCGACCAATGGCAGCCACTGTCCCGCAGAACTCGTGCCCGGGCACGAGCGGAGGACGAATGCGCTTCTGCGCCCACGCATCCCATTCATAAATGTGCAGGTCGGTACCGCAAATGGAGGCCACTTGAACCTTAACGAGAACATCGCCAGGCCCAACCTCCGGCCGCGGCACGGCCCGAAGTTCGGACCCGGGTCCTGCCTGCGGTTTTACGATGGCCTGCATTGTTTCAGGCATGTAACAAAACCCTTCACTTCAATGCTAGAGACGCATCATGCTGCGTCTTTACCATGCAGCCCGCATTCTTGAAAGCTGCTGCCCGTAACAAAGACGTGTTTACGGCAGCGTGGGGCAAACTTCTCAGTTTATCACTCGAATTCCGGACGGATCGCTGGAGGAATATCGCTTGGAGCGGGAGCCGGAACCTTAGACACTGGCACAGGCAGGCTCGGACTCGGAGAGGGCAAATCAAGTTCCACCTCAATTCCGCCCACAGAATGCGAAATCGCGTTATAGATAAACGCCATCACCGCCCCCGCAATAAAGCCAATCACCGCGTAAATAATCGGAGCAATCGCGGCAACCGCAATAACGCCGCCAAATCCGGCAGTTCGCTTCTCTCCGCCGATCATGGCGAGTCCCGGTCCTAGCACCAGGAAGGGAGCGATCAGCAATCCCAGGATTCCATAGAGCAGCGCGTTCACCTTGGCTGCCGAAAACACTCGGATGGTGCGAATCTTAGTCATCGTATTGTCTCGCTATAGTATTGAGTCACTTCTGAAGAAGCCGCAAAGTCCTATTCCGTTTCGGGAAAGGCACTTCCGCCTGGCGCTCCGTTTCGAATCAACTCTCGCCCCAACCACCGCCACCCGGGGATTCAATCCTGATCTTGTCGCCTCTGCGTAGACGAACACTCCCCTTTGGCGGGATCGGAATCTCGGTTCCGTCACTCTTAACAACAGCATTGCGTCCCGGCATGCCATCCTTTCCACCACCAAGACCGTAAGGGCCACGCACCCGTCGATCTGCAAGCAACGTGACATCGGCATCGCACAGCAGCTCCAGCTCGCGCACAATGCCATCGCCGCCGCGCTGCTTTCCAATGCCTCCACTATTTGGACGGAGGGAGTACCGAGTCACTCGAAATGGATATGCATACTCGAGCGCTTCCGCGGGAGTGTTCAGCGAGTTTGTCATGTGCGTGTGCACACCTGAGATTCCATCTTGTGTGGGCCGCGCACCCATTCCGCCGGCGATCGTCTCGTAATAAGCAAAGGGCTCGCCTGCGCGAGCGTGGCCAGGAGGGAAGAGCCCGCCGATGGTGAGATTATTCATCGTCCCCGACGATGCAGCAGGAATGCGCTCCGGCATTGCTCGGGCAAGCGCGCGAAAAAGTGTGTCCACAATGCGCTGGGACATCTCAACATTGCCTCCCGCTACCGCAGCGGGAGGACGCGCATTTATCACAGTCCCTTCCGGCGCAATCACGCGGATCGGACGCATGATGCCAGCCGCTGCGGGAACATCCTCAGCCAGCAGACAACGAAAGACATAGAAGCACGCGGAGTAAGTGATCGCTTCGACAGCGTTGATACTGCCTTCAACTTGAGGATCGCTGCCACTGAAGTCAATCGTGACCAACGGTTGCGAGCTTCGTCGGTTTCGCTTCTCGATGCGAATTTTCACAATAACGCGAACTGGCCGATCGCTGATGCCATCGTTGTCGAGAAAATCCTCTGCCGAATACGTGCCGGGAGGGACTCCCTCCAGCAGCGATCGGGTCATCTGTTCAGCGTAATCCTGCAGTTCCTCGCTTGCCCGATGCATGCGCGACAAGCCATAACGATCGCAAACTTCCTGCAGGCGTCGTGCTCCGGTGTTGCAGGCGGCGATCTGCGCGCCTAAATCTCCTTCACGCTCCTCGGGCGTACGCACATTGGCCAGAACCATCTGCAGAACATCGCGCTGCATCGTCCCGCTGCGCACGAGAAAAACCGGAGGAATGCGTAATCCCTCCTGATAGATTTCACGCGAGAGTCCCATGGAACCGGCCGCTGCCCCGCCCACATCAGCGTGGTGAGCTCGGGAAGCAACATAGAAATCAGGCTTCCTTGATTTAGGAAGAAGCACGGCTTTAGCGGTGTCGACTTGAGGCACAAGAAGACTCTTAGACATTAGCTTGATTTTTTTTTCTTGCACGGCACGACTGAAGTCGTGGCCCTCCTTAAAGCTTTTTTCACGAAGATTTAGCCGCTGAGAGTTTTCCGTTCGATCGCGGTCGACATACACAGGAGCCACTAACGTGATGTCCGGCAGGTGCGTGCCGCCGGCGAACGGATCGTTCACCATGGCAACGTCGCCTGGACCAAGATCAAGGCGCTCGATGGCTGCTCGCACCGACATGGGCATCGAGCCGAGATGCACAGGCATGTGATCGCCCATTGCAATTACCTGCGCACTTCGATCGAATACCGCGCACGAGTAATCACGCCGCTCACGAATGTTGGGAGAAAACGCGCTTCGCCGCAACGATGCTCCCATCTCTTCCGCGATCGAGTGAAAGAGTTCGCGAAAAATTTCCAGTTCTACCGGATCAGGCATGCGAATGCGATTATATGAGCCGGAACTTTTGTGAATAATTCTTGACATCACGAATCAGTGAGCACAATATCTTGTGGTAGTTAGTAGGCCCATGCAATCAGCGGAGCAGCTTGTACAGCTTCTCCAAACCAAGGGAGAACGTTCCACAAGGAGGAACATAACCATGCCTATGAAAAAGAAGGCCACAAAGAAGAAAGCAGCGAAAAAGAAATAACCTGCTGCCAGGCAAACTGATTTGCGGCCTTCGAATCTCGAAGGCCTTTTTCATTTTCGGTGGTCCCGTTGTCATTCCGAACCGCCGCTGTGTGGCGGAGAGGAATCCCTACGAACTGTTACCATGCCGGCGCATGCGATCCTCCAAAACGTGACGTTCAACTATCTCTCGCACGCAATTCAGAAAGCTCGGCGATCCTCGACCAGCTCTACCGAGTCGGAACTCGTAGGGATTCCTCACCGCACCAACCGCGGTTCGGAATGACAAGAGAATCGCCTCGAGTTTTGATTGACCTTTGACTACAGCCCGACATACTATGCGCTCGTGGGTACAAGGGCAGCAATCTCTCGAAGCAAGCGAAAGCCAGCGGAAGAGATCGTGATCCCGGAAAAGCTTTTCTTCCGCATCGGTGAAGTATCCAGGCTCTGCTCTTTACCTGCCTATGTGCTGCGCTTCTGGGAGACGGAATTCCCTCAGCTCAAGCCGAGTAAAAGCAATACCGGCCAGCGCCTCTACCGTCGCAAGGACGTCGAGAATATCGTGCGCGTAAAAAAGCTTCTCTACGAAGAGGGCTACACGATCAACGGCGCACGTCAGTTCATCAAGGCTGAATCCAAGCGCGACCGCTCCCAAACAGCGCTACCATTCGCGCCAGTGGCCTCGAACGGCACTGATCTGCGCAGCATCAAACAAGGACTGCGCGACGTGTTGGGCATTCTCTCCGCTAAAAGATAGAGCATGGGCCTCGACATCTACGTCGGTCCGCTTACTCGTTATCACAGCGGCAATTGGGAAACCCTTGTTCAGCAGTATGCCCGGCTGAATGGCCTGAAATGCCAAGTAGTTCGGCCGCCTTCTACGGATAGTTCGCCGCGACTCTCTGCCGATCAGATTCGAGAAGCTGTTCTCGCGTGGCAGTCAGGACTTGCAGAAGCGCTGAAGCAGCCGCTGAAGTGGAGCGAAGATAATTCTTCCGACTACTTCACGGAAAAGCCGGCTTGGGATTGCTACTCAGCAGTCGCTGTCCTTGCCGCTCACGATGAACATCGAGAACTGAAATTACCCGATGTCGTTCCCGAGGATCTCCAAAAGGATGAGGCTTATAGGAAATGCACGGCGGAGGGGTTCAAAACAAAATACTCGCAGATACTGTTCCCTGAACTCTGGCTACCGGGCGATAACCAATTTGTATTCAAGGCGGGATACATTACCGGCAAAGAACTCTGGATGGGATGGAGCACAACGCTGCTCAGCCAACTTCGCGAATTGAATGCAAAGACTCTGAAAGCCACACCTGAGAACTTCAAACAATGGAAGCTCGATGGGGGACCAAAGAATGCCCCATTTGAGACCTCAGCGCGTTTCGGTATGGCGGTCCTGATGGGCTTGACAGAGCAAGCAGTGATGCATCGTCTGCCCATGAAGCTGGATTACTAATGTCTTTCGTAGAGACGCAGCATGCTGCGTCTTCTCCATGCAGTTAGGACGCCCGGCATTTCCGGGTAATCGCGAAGCATCGCCAATACGCAGCATGCTGCACCCCTACGCCGCGAATCCCCCTGATTCAGGTAAGCGCTTCTCAGTACACCGTCCTTTGCTGCACCAGCAACTTTCGCTCAAGCAAAAAACGATTTTCTGCAGCAGTCGTTTGTAGAATTTGCCCAGCTACATACTCTCCGAGCGCCGGACCGTGCTTGAAGCCATGGCCGGAACCTCCGCCGACAAGCCAGACGTTCTCAATTTCAGGATGGCGATCGATCAGAAAGTCGCCGTTCGAGGTGTTCTCGTACTGACATACACGACTTTCAAGCAGAGGCACATTCCTTAATGAGCGGAATCTTCGACAAAGATAGGCTCGGACTTCCTCTTCGCCCGCTTGGCTTACCCTGCGATTGCCGGTTTCAGGATCGAAGGGATAGCCGTGCCGGTCGCTGGCAACCTTGATTCCTCGATTCTCGATATCGGGCAGACCATACATATTCTCCTGGTGGTGCAGCCAGACCGGCATCTGTGGTGGCCTGAATTCGCGGGCGCCGGGCGGGGTCCCAAAGTAGAACACTTCCTGTCGAGTGGGAAATATCCGGTTGCCCAACAGTTCGGGAAAGAGTTGCGGAAGCCATGCGCCGCAACAAAAGACGAACGTTCCTCCGCTCACGGCTTCGCCGCGCGTGGTTGGGACAGACTCGAGCTTCCTGTTCTGAGATTCCGGCGGGGCTACTGCATCGAGCACATAGCGCACACCTTCTCGTACGGCGTGCTCGAGTATTGTCTGCACCGCTCGACGCGCCAGCAGGACTCCGCTTTCCGGCTCCAGAATGCCAAAAGAAATATCATCGACATTCATCTGAGGAAACCGAGCGCTGATCTCAGTCGTTGAGAGCTCTTCGCAGGCAATGCTTTCGGTCGCGAGCATGCGCAGAAGCTCCTGCGTGTAGCGATCCAGCTCCGAGCAGAGCCACAAGACGCCTGTATTCACGAACAACGGTTGGCCAGTCGCTTGGAACAGCGCCTTCCAAAGCTGAAGGGAGCGTGCTGCCCATCGCGTGTAGAGCCCGTCGGCGCCGTATCCCATACGCATGATGCGCGACTCGTCTCCCGAACTCGAACGACTGTTTCCCGCGCCGTGTGCCTCGATCAACGTAACGGAATGCCCTTTACTGCGGAGCGCGCGTGCCGTCCAGGTGCCGAACACTCCAGCTCCTACCACCACGAAATCTGAGTTGACGGCTTTCATGATGTGACGGATCGCCGGCCTGCAGTTTCGGAAGCTCGGCTCCGGATCGTTCGCAGTGCGAGCTTGGCGGTCACTAAATCCTCCAGAGCGCAACCGACACTCTTGAACGCGGTAATCTCGTCGCGGCTTCTACGGCCGGCTTTCACGGCCGATACGATTTCGTGCAGATCGCCCAAGACGTGCTCGCGCCCAATCTCGCCTGCATGCAGCGGCACGAGGATCTCCCCGGCTTCGGCGAAAGCAGCCTCATACGTGTCGACGAAAACCCGGGCGCGGCGAATCAGAGCGGAGTCGACTTCTCGCGCGCAGGGCTGAAAGGTGCCGATCAGATTGAGGTGTGTACCGGGTTGAATTCGTTCCCCAGAAAATAAAGGCTCGACGGAACTCGTGCACGTACAGATCACATCCGAGCTGCGTGCACATGTCTCCGCGTCTGCCGCCTTGATCTCACATTCGCATTGCTGCCGCATTTGCTGCACGAATGCTTCTGTCTTTGTCGCACTTGTGCCCGAGATGAGGATCCGCCGGAAACTTCTGACTCGCGGCAGCACTGCCAGATGCGCCTTGGCCTGGCGTCCGGTTCCGAAAATACCGAGTGTAACCGCATCAGAGCGCGCAAGTATCTCAGTAGCAAGGGCCGTGGTCGCTGCAGTCCTGAGATCAGTGAGATGGTTCGCTTCAAAAACAGCGATCGTCCTGCTCGTGCTTGTTTCAAACATCAGGTAGGAGGCCTTCACACGCCCTTCGGGCCGAGCCTCGCGGCTGACGCTCACCATCTTCACTCCGCAGACCTCGTCTCCGGCAATCGCACACGGCATGATCAGCAATGTGCCCGTATCGGTTTCAAGATGTAACCGTTGCGGCATGCTGACCTTCTCAAGACCACCCGCAAATGCTGCGCGCATGGCGCCGATCACCTGGAGGGGATCGAGCAGGGCTTCCAGTTCGGCATCAGTGCAGGTGAACATGCGTGCTCGCGCTAAAATTCACTCCTCACCACCGGAGGGTCGATGAAGAATTCACTCATTCCATTCTTGTTTGCAGTGCTCACGCTTCCCATGTTCGCCCAGGGCGCGCCGCCTCAAGGCGGAGCTAACCAGCCGTACACCATGGAGTACTACTACAAAGTGCAATGGGGACACCAGCAGGAGTTCCTCGATCTCTTCCTGAAGAATCACTACCCCCTGCTCAAGAAAGGTATTGAGAGCGGGCGAATGGTTTCGGTGAAGATCGAAACTCCGGCCAACCACATGACCGAAGATGCGCGTTGGGATTATCGCGTCACCATCAAATTCAAGAATTCAACGGTGGCCACCACCTCGGATCCCGACGAGGAGTCTGTCATTAAGCAGCTTTGGCCCGACCAGGCGACGTACAAACGTGAGGAAGGCAGAAGGTTCGAGATCCTTCTGGCGCATTGGGATCTGCCCGTGACGGACATCACGCCGAAGAAATGATGGCAGACAACAGGAAGTTAGATGGGAGCGCTGCCCGCTCCTAAGGGTTCACCGGGGAGAGACTGGCGTGCCCCTTGCGAGTTCAGGCCTTTTTCGATCTTGTCGTTGATTTTAGTTTCCGCGAATTGTGCGGCTACACGAATCGCATTCTTCAACGCATTGGAATTCGACGACCCATGCCCGACGATGCAAACGCCCTTAATTCCCAAAAGAGGAGCGCCTCCATATTCCGCGTAATCGAGGCGCTTCTTGAAATCTTCGAAGGCGCGGCGGGAGAGCAAGAACCCTACCTGGGAGCTGATAGTCGATTTCAGCGACTCTTTCAGGAGGAACCGCACGGTCGAGACCAAACCTTCAGAGACCTTCAATGCCACGTTGCCGATGAATCCGTCGCAGACAATGACATCGACCGTGCCGTTATAGAGGTCGCGCCCTTCCACATTTCCGGCAAAATTCAGCGGAAGCTGCCGCAGCAATCCATAGGCTTCGCGCGTAAGCTCGTTGCCTTTGCCTTCTTCCTCGCCGATCGAGAGCAGTCCCACTCTGGGCCTGTGTGTTCCGAAGATACTGCGGGAGTAGATTTCGCCCATGACTGCGAATTGCTCAAGGTTCTGTGGCTTGCAATCGACATTGGCGCCGACATCGAGAAGAATGGCGGCTTTGCCTGCAGATGTTGGAAATACCGCAGCCAGCGCTGGACGATCGACACCGGGCAAAGCGCCGAGCACCATTTTGGCGGTTGCCATCGCGGCGCCGGTGTTTCCCGCCGTAACGAATCCGGCAGCGCGTCCTTCGCGAACGAGTCTCAGCCCAACGCGCATGGAAGAATCGCGTTTGCTGCGGACCGCCGTGGCAGCCTTCTCGCCCATGCCGATCACTTCCGTGGCATGGACCACGTCGATCGGCAGATTCTTTACTGTTGGGTGCTTCTCGATCTCACGCTTGAGCTCTTCGCGAATCTCCGCTTCGCGGCCAACCAGCACAACTTGAACGTCGTAATGACGGCAGGCGAGAATCGCCCCCTCGACTTCGGGCTTCGGAGCCCGGTCGGAACCCATCGCATCGACGGCGACTACGGTTGGCATTCGCGGAAGGGCGATTGTAACCTAGCTGGCCTTTTCGGTGTCGAGAACCTCGCGTCCCTTGTAGTGTCCGCATTTGGGACATACACGGTGCGGCATCTTCTTCTCGTGACAGTTGGGACACTCGGAGAGCGAGTGGGGAGTGAGAAAGTCGTGAGCGCGGCGACGTCCGGTGCGAGCTTTAGAGTGCCGCCGTTTTGGATTAGGCATTGGATCTTTTCCTTACTTCGGCGTATCCGCCAGGCGGGCACGCGCAAAATTTATTTCAGTTTGTTCTTGAGGTCCGCCAGCGCCGCCCATCGCGGATCAGGCGACTGTTCCTCGCAGTCGCAGGACTCGACATTCAAATTCTTTCCGCATCTGGGACACAGTCCGCGGCAGCTCTCGCTGCAAACGATCTTCGCCGGCAATGCCAGAAGGATCTGCTCGCGCAGGACGTCTTCGAGTTCGATGCCGTTGCCGGAGTAATAGCCAATCTCGGTCTCAGCCTCTGAGATCGAACGCTCATCTTTTCCGGCATCAACGCCCAGCGGACGATAGAGCAGGTCGAAATCGCCTCCGACTTTAGTCGGAACCGCTTCGACACAACGCGCACACCGAGCCTCAACCTCAGTCGAAAAGTGGCCCTTAACGCGGATGTCCTTGACGATATTCTTGCCGCCGCGATGCTCAGCCAGCAGCTCCGCCCGTCCCCTGGTTTTGAGGACGCCAGATTGCCGCAGTTCCGGCAGCAATTCCACCGTTCCCGGCGCAAGTTGCTGAGAGAACTCGACTTCTCTTGCTTCTAGCTCTTGAAGACTGATGAACATCGCCAGCTTACCCTAGACTTTTCGATCTTCGCAGAGATAATCCACAGCGTCGGATTTCCGACTCCACGTAAGGTTGCCGGCTCGCGCAGGAGCCCACAGCACAGAATACGACCAGCAGGGCAAAACTTAAGGATAAGGATTGTGAAGCAGGGGTGTCAAGAATGGGGCGCAGCTTCATCAGGACCTTCAAGTGGCTGGGAGCACCGTAGCGAAGACCATCATTTCGTCTGGCGCCTGTTTTGGATTCTTCCTCAGTGCGCGGCTCAAGCGCATCTCAACGATTATTTGGAAATGAAAGTTCGCTTGCGCAAGCCGAGATAATCTAGCTGATTGCAAGCTCCTGAGTCTCAGGGATGTCGGTCTTAACTGAATGCTGAACGCCGAGTGCTGAGCGGCTTTTCATCAATATCGCCAGTACTTCATCCCAATTGTCTGCACGAACCGGAGCATGTTCCCGCGCATTGTGCGGTGCGGTGAAGAGAATGCCCGTTCCGCGAAAACCGGCGAAGTGTCGTGGGCGGTCGTCAATTAGGTAGTCGGCATCGATGATTTCCTTGTCGCCGCAGAAAACGATGTTGCTGGTAGGAATGAACGGAAAGTGCTCACGCAGCCAACGGAACTTCGAATCAAACGATCGCGGCACCTCCATGGCCGCGCTGGTGATGAAGACATCGAACTCCGACGACAACAGTTGCAATGCATGCTGGCTGTTCGGAATCACTGCAAGATCGTCGAAGAATCCATCCTCATGCGGCAGACTCTCAAAGACCGCGCGATATTTGGCAGGAATCGCTGCGTCCAGTCCTTTCTGCCGGATCACATCAGGGGTAACGTTCTCTCCAGTCGCGCGGTTGTACAGGCTGAGGTGACGGCTTAGCGCGTCAGCAATCACTTCGTCCATATCAACGGCAACACGTAAGCGGCGGGCGCGGCTGCTTTCCCCAGCAGGTCCTCTCCACGTGACTTTCAGTACTAAAGCAGTAGCAACCAGAATCGCAGCAACCACATTTGCCCAGATCACCGCCGGAGCGTGGAACATCAGCCCGTAGACCAGCCACAACAGCACCCCGACCAGATACACGATGAGCATCGCGAAGGAGATGTCTTCTCCGCCCTGCTTCTTGATCTTGACGATCTGCGGAACGAAGGCCCCGGTCGTGCACAGCGCTGCAACAGTACCGATGAGCCCAATTAAGCCTGCACTAGTCATGACTAATTCCTGTTCCCGAAACAACCCTCAACTCTCAATTAGAAGCTTCCCTGCTCGATAATTCCAATGAAACTTAATTCAACGTGTGATAACTATTGGTTATGGCACTGGAGGATCGAGAACTGCGTTCTTTTCTCGTGCTGGCGGAACAATTGCATTTTGGCCGCGCGGCGAACTTGCTGCACATTTCGCAGCCGGCGCTAAGTAAACAAATCAAAGGTGTGGAGGAGAAGCTTGGCGGCCCGCTGTTGGTACGCAACCGTCGCGATGTTCGCCTCACGGCCGCCGGCACTCTTCTGTATGGCGAAGCCCGTCGTATCGTTCGCGATCTCGACTCGCTCTTCGACGCGACGCAGGCTGCAGTCCGCGGAGAAGCCGGACGCCTTCGTGTGGCGGTAGGCATCGCGACCATACATAGCCTGGTTCCTCCCGCGCTGCGCAAATTTCGCGAGGCGCATCCCCGTGTGGAGATCCAGATCGGGGACATGTCCACGCCCAGGCAAATCGAGGCCCTGCTCGCCGGCGAGGTGGACGTAGGCTTCCTCCGTCTACCCATCCGCCGGGCGGAATTGGCAGTGAAAAAGGTCCTCAAGGAGCAACTGACCATCGCAGCCTCCAGCAGTTTTCGCGGCGCGCTAACGCTGGAGAAGATCGCACACGAACCGTTCATCGTGATCGGCCGGGAAGTATCGACCACCTATTACGACCACTGCATCAGGCTATGCGGCAGCGCCGGCTTCAGCCCGCGCGTCGTGCAGGAGGCGCGAGACACGTTTACGCTGCTCAATCTGGTGCGCGCCGGCATCGGTGTTGCACTCGTGCCCCGATCTGCAAGGCAAATGCGCGTGAGCGGCGTACGCTTCAGCGACATCAACCGGCGCGAAGCTGAGTGGGACGTGGGGGTGGCCTGGCATAAGCTCCACGAATCTGCCCTGGTAAGGAACTTTGTTGAGATTTGTCTGGCCGTGGCCTGATCGCAAGAACCGTCAAAACTGCTAGGTCGGAACATACGACGTTAGCTATCTAATTACGGCATGGTTTTTGCTAGAATTCTAGGCCCCTCCCCAGCAAGGTCGTTCCAGTGAAGGTCTTGGATAAGCTGCGCCGTGGTGTGGTGGAACTCGCTGCCGGCGACGAATGTCGCTATGCAGAACCATCCTTCTTGCAACGCGCATATCTTATCTGGACGTTCCGCAACTTCCGCCGTCTCTCCGTGCGCATATTGAATCAAACACAGCTCAAAATGGTGGAGTGCCTCTCGCAAACAGCTTATGGGGCCGCGAATAAAAAGACGAATCCAGCACCAGTCATTGGAAGAGCAGAGTTTGCCGCCTTCCCTCCGCGAAAGCTTTTGATCGTCGAATCTGCCCCGCCAGGCGCAATGATGCAGCACGTTTTGTCTCGCATGCGGTCACTGAACAGTGTGCATCGGTTAGGGAAGCTCCCACGGGTGATAGCGCACCACGCCGCCGAGGCGGCTGCGAATTCTGCTCGAGCAATGAGAAAGCCTGCCCGATATTCTTTAACGTTAGCTCTGGCCGCAGCGTCTCTAGTCGCACTCAGCGGCGCATTGGCACAACGCCTCTGGATCAAGCACCGCGAACCTCTCCCCGTCAGCCAGCCTTTAAGCCCGGATACGTCGGAGCAAGCTCATACCGCAACGGGAATCCAGTCAGCCGCTGCGGCAGCTACATCACCAGCCAGGGAAACGGTTCCTGGCAATGGGGTAACGCCAGCAGCATTGCAAATGCGTCCAGCAATCTCGTCTCCAGACAAAGGTAAAGCGATTCGCCCGACATCGGTGCTGGGCGATGCAGCAATCGCTGATGCCGCAGCAGACACGAGCTCTCGCCTTCGCGTATTTCTCGCGCCGCGAAGGGTCATTTATCCTTCGATTCCCGATTCAGGACTTTCCGGAAATGAGAAAAAGCAGATATTCGTAAAGGCGATTGTCAACGGCGAGGGGATGGTTGACGACGTCCAGGTTCCAGGCCAGGCTTCCGTTCTCGCCACGGCGATCGCCAAGACCGTCAGACAGTGGCGATATGAGCCTTACATGAGGAACGGGCAGGCGGTCGAGGTCGAGACCCACATGATTTTTACGGTGTTAGGACCAGACGCGATTACAGTTCGTTTTCTTCCCGCCAACGAAAACGCTGCCAACAACTAGCATCAAGGTCGTGCCGGAGAGACCGGCTAGGCTGCGCCCTGGATGCGGAACGCGCACGTTTCCAGTTCGAGCCTTTGCGCAAACATCCGGTCGAAGCTGTCGACACTCCAGTCGGCAAGAGGTCCTAGGGGTGCGCTGGCATGCGCGGGATCCTCGACTTCGAAGCGATAAAACTCGACGGCTACACCGGTGAGGCCGTTCACCGCCGGCTTCTCTACTCGCACAACGCTCGCTTCGCAATTCACAGTGAGGCGAGATTTTGCCTGTTGACTGGCAAGCTGTATATAGACGGTCTGCCCGATGGCCACGTCCAGATCACAAAAGAAGAAGGCGCCGCATATGTTTGCGTCTCGCATAACCGCTATCCGCGAATCGCTCACGGAACTTAAGCAGGAGACGCGAACCGAAACCGGAAGATACAGGCGAGGCTGCCGGCGCCGTTCCCAGTCGATACCCACCCTGATTGGCCGAACCTGTGCGCTCGAGTGCAACATATAGCCTCGTTGTGTTTGGGGGAAGAACTTAAAGTTGTGCATCTATAGAGCCAAGGCTAAGTCTCTGAATCCGTGGAATCACGGCATGTCGAAGACCGTGGAACTAGGCAAATTTTGCACTGTTATGCAGCAGTTTGGGTCTTTTTTGCCCTCGATTGGCTCTGGACGGATGATCTGAGGCCGCACCCGAATGCCGACCGTTATCTGCCTACCAGCAAAAAATGCCCCGCCGCAGCGGGGCATTTTCGTTCGCCTCTGCTTAACTCTTAACGGCGATAGAATCCGCCGCCGTTGTATCCCTGTTGATAGCCCTGCTGGTACGCTGAACGATACGCGTCCCTATATTGCTGACGGTCGCCATAAGCCTGGCTGTAGTTGTGGTCAGCGTTCTTGTAGGCCTGCTGCTGAGTCGGACGGAAGCTGTGTCCGGTCTGGCGATCCTGCTGGCCGTCATTCACACCATCCTGATAGCCAACCTGCTGGGCTGGGTTATTGCCACGGTTGTAGCCCCCATTGCCGTAACCGCCATTGGTGTAGCCACCATTCCCGTAGTATCCGCCGTTGCCAGCTCGGTTTCGGTCACGGTCCCAGCGACCGTTGCCGCTCATCTGGCCGTAGCCGCGGTTGTACCCTGCCTGATACGAGGGATCGTTGCTGTACCTTCCCCGGTACCGTTGACCGCGATTGCTGGCGCGGTCGCGCTGCCCATCCCTCATGCCATCCTGGTAGGCACGATTGTTCGACGAGTCCTGATAACCATCTTGGCCGTAGCGATCATGGTCACGCCAGTCGCGATCCTGGGCAGCTGCGCTCATTGCGCCCACCGATCCTCCGAGGGCCACGGCAAGAGTCCACGCTAAGTGCTTATTGAATAATTTCATTGGCTTCTCCCTCCAGTGAAGTCCTTCTTCACACCTGTACCAACACGGGATCTACCGCAGCTGCTCCCATTTGGTATCTCCGAAGTCTGTACTTATTTAGAACCCTTAAATCCGGGAGAAGACGCCTTTCGAGAGTCGATTTCGAGAGCTGCGGACTCCACAAATCAGCGGAAGGTTGGCCATCTATCGCAAGTGCAGGGGTTTAGATGCTCTCCTTGAATTTCTGCAGCTCTTACCCAGACATGCGCATGATCAAGGACAGTAAAAGCAAGCCCGCGCAAACTGCGCGGGCTTTTCAATGCAGACTCCGTCTTTCGTTACGGGTCAATACACCGTGATGCTTCCGTCGAGCAGCGTACCGGTGTTGCTGTAGCCATTGCTCAGAGTGATGGTGAACAGCCCTGGAGCGGCCAGCGAGCTGTCCGCAGCACTAATGCTGTAGGTCACCGGCGAACCGTTGTTGGTCCCCGATCCGGTAAGGCTCACGATGTGCCCCGCTTCGTCAAACGTTGCTGTAGGAAGTTGGGTGGACTGAAAGTTGATCCCAGATCCGGAATCACTGTAGGAGGCGCTGCCGGTTGGCTGGACGGAATCGTCGTAGCCGAAACTGAACGTCGCCTGTCCACTGCGTTTGCTGTTCACGTGGCCTTTGCCGCCAGCCTCATGCGACGTGCCTGCGCATTTCCCTTTCGTGGCGATGCCTGCGGCTGCCGTCCTTTGCCGGGTGAAGTACGAGACCGAGGGACCGGCATGGTTATCCGCATAGGCGATATTGACGAGATGATTCGGATCAATGCCAATCTGGAAGAAGTCTGCCAGGCTGCGATCGGAGCTGCCGAGCAGGCCTCCGGTTGAGATCTGCCCGGTGTGGTTGGAATGGTCCGTGGCCTGGCTCATGGTGAAGGCCGGGGACATCGCGTGGCCATTCACACTCTCTGAGACAAAAACATTCCAGTGAGTGCTGGCTGCGGGAACGGTATTCGAATTCCCGCTTTGGTCCGCCCCATACCACGCGACGGCGACGTGTCCATTGCCGTCGGCAGCGATCCAGGGAAACAGGTTTGACTTCCCAGCTTGGGAAGTGCCCTGAGTCAATTTGATCGCCGGAGACCATCGCGTCCCGAGCGTGTTTGAGTACGAGTAATAAATGTTGGCGTTGTCCGACCACGTGGCGTAAACGTTGCCGAAGTTATCCACGGCTAACGCGGGAAACAGGTTGCCCAATCCCAACCCGGTAGAACACGTCGATCCCGCGCCACAGCTGAAGATCTTGTAGTCCTTGAACGTGAGCGCCGGATTCGCGAGGCTCACGCCTGCAGCGACGCCCACATAAGCTGCATTCATATAAGCGCTGCTGTTGTGCGAATTGTCGGTGGGATTGTCTGGACCAACAAAGATCTGGTACAGGTTGCCGTGACTCGAGCAACTGCTGTTGTCCACTTTGATCTGTCCGGCGATATTGCCGGTCGGCGGACCAACACTCGGCTCCGTGGCCGCGTCAATTGCTACTCCGGTAGCGTCGGTATAACTCTGGCCGCCATTGCTTGATCGTTGTACAAAGATCTGCGACGTCGTTCCAAAATCGTGGTACTCCATGTACACGTGGTTCGGGTCATTGAAGCCATTGATCCACATGCGATCATCGAAGGGAACTGCCGCTGTAGCCGGGTTCGGAGTGCTGAACGTATCTGCACGATTCGTGGAGTTGCTGCCCGTGACCTCTGCAGCGCTCAGGCTGACCACGGCCAAATTGGGAATGCTCATGTTCGCGGGATCAGGACCGTTGAAGGCAACATCGCCATCGCCTCCTCCCGGAACCACTCCGCTTTCGCGGCAGAAATCGCTCAAGAAGATTCCGCAATCGGGCTGGCCTTCATACTTGAAGGGCAACGTTCCGTCGGCATTGGGACCGCCATCAGCAGTTTTGTACCAGCGCCACAGATCAAGGCCTCCCGGCACGCCGCGAATCGACTCGATGTAAATCGTGCCCTGCGAGTCGACGGTCATGCTCGGCTCCACCGCCTGCCCTGCTCCGGCAGGCAGGCACAGACTCTCATTCGGCGTGTAGGTCGCCGTGCCCGGACCAGCGTATGCAGCAGTCGCTTGCCCATCCGGGCAATTATGCTGACCGGTAGGATTCGCCGGCGGTGTCGCGACAGCCACATTGATCCGAATCTGATCGTTAGAGACTCCGGTAGTCGTATTGAATCCCACACCGTTTTTTAGAAAATCGCCGTTCGTCGTGGATATGGTGAATACCGGAATCGCCGACGGCGCAGTGACTCCGCTGTCGCGTATGAGCAGAAGCGCGCGGCCTCCCTTGGCGTGACAATTCGCGGCGATCTGCGCGAACAGCGTAGTTCCGGTGAGGTCGCGAGTATCGGCCAGACAGATTTGCCCATTTGTGGAATCGGAAAAGTCTGTGGCGAGTGCGCCGCCATTCTTCGCGAAGACAAAGTTCGCCGCAATCGCCGAAGAAATATCGGAGCCCGCGTTCGAGGTGGTTGACCAAACCGCGGGAATGCAATTCGGATTGACCGCACAGCCAATGGTGTTCCCAGGCTGTGGCCCGCCGCCGAGAACGTCAACCGTGTTCTGCGCCGCCAGCGACGCTGCGCCAAAAAGCAGAGTGCTCCCCAACCACAGCATGAACAGCAGCTTTTTCATCGGACTCTTCTCCTGGCCGTTGCGCGTGCGGATGCCTTAGGCCAGAGCCACAGATGCTGGTTGTGTTATTCCGAGTTGCCAGGTCTTAAGACCGGCTGCAACCCACAGAAACCGCGGCCTGAGCGCTCTGTCATTCGCAAAACGTGAACGCCCCGTAACCGCATAAATCGCGGTTCCCAAAATAGGCCTCGCTTATGGGGCCATAAGCAACGCGAATAGGCCAGGATGGCAATGACGATTTACCGGCAACTCTCGCCGGAGTTGCTGAATCCAAGCTGCTGGGTCGAGCCTGGTTGTGAATCTTCGCCGTCGCACATTCGAGTCGCTGCTGATTGTTGCCGCCGTTTTTGTTCTTGCTCTTTGTGTCGGATGTGGAGCCGCCGGGTCCGCAGCCCCAGAGACGAGCTCGGTAGGAAAAGGCGCAGCCCCGCCTCCGGGCTCGCCAACAATTTTGCTTTCGGCGAACCTACAGACAGTTGTCGCCGGCCAGCTTACGACTCTGAGTTGGACCGCCAGCAATGCGTCCAGCATCAGCTTCGCTCCCGCGCTGCCTGCGCCTGAAGAGCGTCAACTCACGCTGCCCACAGGCTCAGAGACATTTCCGCCGAGCGGCACGACGACATACGTTGCCACCGTTACGAATTCCAACGGACAGCAGGCCAGCGCCAACTTGACTATCACGGTCTTGCCGGTCCAGTTCGACTTCTCCGCCGAGCCCGACACGATTCAGCCCGGAGGCACCGCCACTCTAAGCTGGGCCTCCCAAGGCATCACTTCACTTTCCATCGACCAAGGCGTCGGCGACGTGAGTTCTTTGTTGCCCAATGGATCGCTCAAGCTGTCGCCCGGAGCAACCACCACGTACACAGCGACCGCGACGGCTCAGAGCGGCGCGAAGCTGACACAGCAGGTTGTAGTGAGTGTGGCGCAGCCTCCAGTCCCGACCCATCCCATTAAGCACATCATCGTCATGCTTCAGGAGAACCGGAGTTTCGACAATTACTTTGGCGTGCTGGGAGCATATCGCGCCGCGAGAGTCCCTGGAGCCACTGCGGCGGACATTGACGGCTTCGACCCCAACCTCGCCCTGAAGACCAAAACGGGAAAGTTGGTCAAGCCGTATCACTACAAAACCGTTTGCACCGAGGCCTTCGTGTTTGCATGGAATGAAAGCCATGCATATATGGATCTGCAGCCGCCCGATACCTTCCTGAATACGGACTTCAGTAATGCCAAGTTCCTGATGGACAAGTTCCCGCAGAACGTCAACCTGACCACGAAGGATCCCGACGGCACGCGGCAGATGGGACACTACGATCAGACGGACCTGCCCTACTACTACGAATTGGCAACGCAGTTTGCCACCAGCGATCGCTTCTTCTCGTCCGTGCCCACAAATACAAATCCTAATCGCATGTACATGTTTACCGGCACGTCGTTCGGGCACAGAGACGACGACACTCCCGGCTCAGCAGGCTGGTCGCAGAAGACGATCTTCCGGGCATTGAACGAGGCAGGAGTGAGCTGGCGTTACTACTACCAGGACAGCGACATCTATCTCAGCGACTTTGCCGACTACTATCGCAGCGATGTGAAGCCGAAGGTCTATAACATCAGCAACTTGTACTCGGTGCTGTCGTCGCCCACGGCCGATGACGATCTTCCGCAGTTCGTCTTTATCGAGCGCGCCGGCAGCACCGGCCTCGACGAACATCCGGAGAACAACATTCAGAGCGGCGCGGCTCTGGTACAGAAGATTCTCTCTGCACTGATGAAGAGCACCGCCTGGCAGTCATCGGCATTTGTCCTGACCTACGACGAGGGAGGCGGACTGTATGAGCACGTTCCGCCGTTCCAGGTTCCGCCGCCCGACGACATCGCGCCGATCCTGGCATCAAGCGACGTACAAGGCCGGTTCAACCTCTCCGGATTGCGCATTCCCATTATGGTAATCTCGCCCTGGGTGAAGCCGCACTTCGTCTCTCATAAACCGCGCGAGCTGACCTCGATCCTGAAGCTGGTCGAAACAACCTTCAACGTGCCTCCCCTAACCAGGCGCGACGCCTGGGCCGACGACATGACCGAGTTCTTCGATTTCACGCAGCCGCCGCCCTGGAAGATCCCGCCTGCATTACCCACACAGCCAACAAGCGGCGTCTGTGACCCATCGCAAGAGGTCGGACCCACGTTCTGAACAGCGGCAATCGGGATCCCGGCAGCGCCGTTTTTGTTGCCAGGATGGGTAGCCGCTGGGTGACGGTCGATTGGACGTAAACCGTCAATACCAACTACTCACGCGGATAACCGTCGTGGATACCGGTTGGGTAATTTTAGATTTGGGCCATTTACAACGCGATGAATGCCCTCATTCGGATGGGACCGCGGGCTCGAAGTAAACTACGAAACCCAAAAAATTTGAACACGGAGGTCACGGAGAGTGGGGAGGGCTTCCTTACGATCGTGGATACCGGTTGGGCAATTTTAGATTGGGGCCATTTACAACGCGTATGCCCTCATTCAGATGAAATGTGAGATTGCGGACTTAGCGGCGGTTTCGGCGTTTTTCCTCCCCAATCTCCGTGACCTCCGTGTTCAGTCTTTTTTTCGCCGAGTAAACTACGAAACCCAAAAAATTGAACACGGAAGTCACGGAGGAAGGGGAGGGGCTTCTTTACCGCAGACTTGCGACGCACGCCGATCCAGCAAAAAAAACTTCAGGCCACCCGAAGGTGGCCTGAAGAGCTTTCCCATTTTTGTTAATTCACCGTCAGGGTAATTGTTGCCGAGTGGCTGATGGCGTTAGTTCCGCTGGCCGCACCGGTCACCGTCACCTGATACGTCCCAGGGGCCATGCCGCCGCCGCTTGTATTGGCTCCGCCGCAATTGACGGAGAACAAGACTGTCCCAAGCAGAACCAGCAACAGCACAAACATTACTCGGCGCCTTCTTCCCGCCACCACCACACCCAACATGCCGAAGGGAAGAATGGAAGCGAAGATCGGTCGTGCTCCGAACCTCAGCTCTGTTCTCGGATTGATTCCTCCTCCGCTGCTCCCTGACGCGATGGACACGGTCACTGCTGCTGATGGAACCGATGTGCCGTCCATAGCTAACGAACTGGGAGAGGCCGAGCAGGTTGCTCCAGAAGGAGCCGCGCACGTTAGACCCAATGCCTGATTAAAGCCATTGAGCGGAGCTGCACTAACCTGGAACGAAGCTGTCCCGCCTGTCGAGGGCGCGGTGATCGACTGCTGGGAACTGGTCAGCGTAAAGTCCGGAGCACCCGAAGCTCCCGCTGAAGTGCCAGTGCCGGTCAGCGAGACTGATTGCGGTGAATTTGCCGCTACCGCCGTAACTGTCAGGCTGGCAGTGAGGTTGGCCGCGGCGCTAGGCGCAAAGGTCACCTGAATCGCGCAGTTAGCGTTGGCGGCCAAAGTCGCCGGACTGACTGGGCAGTTGTTCGTCTGCTTGAATGCGGCATTTCCGGTTGTGATGCTGGAGATGGTTAGCGGAAAGGTCAAAGAAGTATTTGCTAACGTAACCGTCTTCGCTGTGCTGGTTGTGCCGGTCGGTTGATTGCCAAAGGCCACGGTCGTGGGCGAAAGCTGGATCGTACCCTGGACGGCGACACCGGTGCCGGCCAACGCAACGGCTTGAGGACTGTTAGCGGAATCGTCCGCGATTTGGATGATGTCAGGACGCGATCCCGCAGCCGTCGGGGCAAATGTAACTGTAATCGTACAGTTGTCTTTTGCCCCTCCCGCCGGCGTAAGTTGCGAGCCGCAGTTATTGGTTTGGGTGTAGTCACCGCTGGCGCCGGCGAAACCAATCGAAGTGATGTTCAGTATGCCGGTGCCCGTATTCTTCAATGTCGCCGTCTGAGTTGCGGAGGTTGCGCCGACATTTTGGTTGCCGAAGTTCAGAGCCGGCGGAGTCATTGCCGCGATGGGGAAGGTTGCTCCATTAATCAGCGCCACAAACGCATCGCTTGTGCCGCCGCCAAAGGTCGTTTTCCCAGCCGCACCAGCCGCGGCCGGCACGATGGGAAAATCCAGCGACTGCGTGGTTCCGGCCAGGAAAATATTCCCTTTCTGGTCCAATACGATTCCGTTTGCCTGATCAGAAGAAGCTCCACCCAGGTATGCCATCATCGTCGATGCCGAACCGCTGGGGTTCAGTCTTGCAATGAAGGCATCCTGAGGACCAAGGAGCGATGTCTCGGCATTGCCCGCCAAATCCAGCAAGGGGTTGATGACCTTCAGGTTCGGTGAAGTAGTGCTGCCCGCAACGTAAGCGGCGCCACCGTTATCGATCGCGATCCCAAGTCCCTGGTCGTCTCCGCTACCGCCCAGGTAGGTGCTGTACAGAAAATGAGAAGCGGGAATGTCTAGTTTGACTACAAAGGCATCCTTCCCGCCTAGTGCACCCGAGTTAGCCGAACCCGGAGTCGTCATCAGACTGCCTGACGACACTCCGGTAATGTAGGCCTGTCCGGAGGTATCAACAGCAATTGCCCTGGCGGAATTGGGAGCAGCATCGGTGTCCGCACCGGTTGTAAGCGCAGTAGCGTAAATTTGGGCGCCGTCGAGGCCACTTAGCTTGAGTACCCAGGCGCCTGTCTTTCCGAAATGGATCCCCGCGTAACCTGCATAAAACATGAATGGAGTTAAATCAGCGGTACTGGTTCCACCAACGGCGAAAACGTCACCGACAGGATCGAGCGCCACTCCGTAGGCTGAAGTCGTTGCAAAGATGTGCGCCGGCGGAACGTCACCAAGGTCAAGCCACGCGAACCCTGCGCCATCGGGGATTCCCGCTTTGGGCTTGATCGACCCGCAGGGCCACGTCAAACCTGCAGCGGTTCCCGTGCCTTCCGCTACTAGAACCTGGGGTGGCTTTTGATCCGTCAAGCCGCAATTGGGAGTGCCAATCGTAATGGCTCCTAGCGGAACTTGCACCCCCGACTGATAACTCGGCCCCCCTAAACTCGGCCAGCTCCCCTCTGGCGGCAACGGCTGTCCTCCAAACAATGCGGAAAAGAAATAGTAGGTTTGTGTAGCGTCGGGCGTAGCCGGACAAAGTGCGCCGGTACTGCAGCTTGTATCGGTAAGCGAGACGGGTCTGGGCGAAAGAGGTGAAGCGCCCGGAAGAATCGGTCCTGCGATATGCAATCCAAAGTCAAGTTTTGTGATGAACGCCACGCAGTCTTCGACCATTGGCTGAATCGAGTTATAGGCGGGAAAGTCTGGAGAACATGTCTGTCCCACACCGCTGACGTTCTGTTGCTGATCGACGGTTATTCCGAAGCCCTGGTCGATGTTGCTGCCGCCAAGATAAGTCTCGCGAAGCAAGGTGCCGGTGGAGCTGAGAATCGAGAGAAACGCATCGCTGTCACCTCCGTTGTATGCGGAGCTGTGATCGGTTGCACCCGGTGTCGTAAGCAACGGCAGATCGAAGAAGTTGGTAGTGCCGATGACATACACGTTTCCGGCGGCGTCGATCGCCACGCCATTTGCCGCAGCTGTCGCTGGATTCGGCACCGGTGCCGCGCCCGCGATGAAAGTAGTCCACAGCACGGTTTGTCCGGTTGGGTCGAGTTTCGTCACATAGGCATCACAAGCATTTTGCGTGCCCTTGAAGCTGGCGCCGCCAATAAAGTCGCTCGAGCAGGACTTCCCGGCGATATAAGCATTGCCGGTACTATCGGCGGAGATTCCATTTCCCGTATCGGCCTGGCTGCCGCCGAGGAATGTGGAGTAAGTGAGCGTTGGATCGATAATTAACTTCCTGCTCTTGTCGTAGCTACCCAACCGTAGATTGGCCTTGTTGGCCGCGTTAAGTGCATACTCCACGGCGACAGGAACCCGTTTACCTCGGATTAACTGATAGGCATACGGTTTGTGGAATCGAAATTCTTGTCCACTGAGGCCGCTAACAAGGTCGCCTTGGTCCGACAGTGAGAGCTCATCCGCCCCATCCACCTTGAATGCGATTGCCTTCGGATCAGCGCCGGCTGCCACGACAAAGTCGAATTCGAGGCGACGACCATCTCCGTAATAAATAACATCGATGCCGGGATAGACCGCCTTCGCCTGAACTTTTGCGTAGGGCTTAACTCCCAGCCGCCAATTTCGGGAATCCTGACCGCGATAATAGTTGATGACTCCGGGCAGCGGGTCCATAGCTTGTAATGAAGCCGCGGGGTTCGCGTTCTCGAATGCAAAGTGCAGCGTGGATTTCGGCCCGGCGACGCCATCGTTAATGGCGATATAAGAATCGCCAGCGCCGATGGAGACCCTGTAGCTGCCGCCGTTTGCGATAAAACGACCTGAGGTTTGCGCAGGCTCGAAGCTCATTGGCAGTTTAGCCAATGCCGTTGTGGCCATGGGTCCATGCTTAGCTTTGTGAGTTTCTGCAGCCATCATGAACTGCGGAAGTAAAAAGAGGATAGCCAGCAACGAAATACTGGTTCTGAGCTTCATAGTGTGCTTTCCCTCAACCGGTGCGGAGATATTCGGCGTGCGCGCCGAGCCTACTGAAGACCCAATCCCAGATTGGAAAAAGGTTGGAATCTCGTGCCGATACTATTGACCATCCTTATTTAAGTGCACAAGGTTACCGGGGTAATGGATGCGTGTGGTTGCCGGTTTTTGGGCAAGCTAATTCCCGAAGCGGGAAAACGTAAGTAGTATGTCTGAAGGGTCGATCATCTCTTGAGAACAATTGGCCGTCGTATCACACCAAAATCGCCGGGAAATAAGCTGGAGGAGACGGGACGCAGGAAAACCGGGACAAGCGGGTGGGTTTTCTTTGTTTCAATTCCAAAAACAATTCAATGATGCCGCGCTCAAGTAAGGACAACCGGCCGTCCCCGGCAGTGTGTTGGCTGCGAACTGCTATGCAGTCTCTAATTCCTGAAGATCCTGCTCATAAACGCGCGTGTAACTTCGTCCCAAAACGGAAGTCGTTGAACTACTCGTGCCGCAGCACTCCGGAAGAGGAGATAACGAACACGAGATAAGAGGAGATAAACAAGGACATAAAGTTAAGGAGAACCGGCCGCCCCCGGCCGTGTGTTTGTCTGCAGCTGCTATGCTTCCGGGGGCTTAACGCTGGAGCGCGATTCCTGCCGTTACGCAGTTCCAGGCAAACACACGGCCGGGGGCGGCCGGTTCTCCTGTTATCTCGTATTTGCATGCATCCGCTATGCTTCCGACGCTTGATGCTCCAGCCCGATCCCTGCCGTTACGCAGTTGCAGACAAAAACACGGCCGAGGGCGGCCGGTTCTCCTTGAGTCATGGCTTGTGTTTGCTTGCGTCTGTTATGCTTCGACGCTTGAAGCTGCAGCGCAACCCTTACCGATACCGGCGCAAGCTCCCGCATATTCAACTCGGCCCGCCGCTCTTCGTCAGCTTCTCGACTCATCAAAGATGGATCTTGCCCGAAGAAGCGCGAACGATTGTCTTTGAGAGCTGCATGTATGAGCATCAGCGCAGCGTCCGCATGCACGCCTTAGTAGTGATGCCTGAACACGTGCACTTCCTGGTGACAGTGCTGAACGACAACACCGGGAATCCCATTCCGTTCTATAAAGTTCTCGGCACAATCAAGAGCGCGTCTGCGCACAGAATCAACAAAGCACTGAATCGGCAGGGCAAGGTCTGGGTAAACGAAGCGTTTGATCGCATGCTGCGCAGCGGTGAGTTTGAACCTTGCGTTGACTACATCAAAATGAATCCCGTACGTAGAGGGCTTGTAGATACTCCCGAGAGATATCGCTGGCTATGGTATGAGCAGGACGTTCAAGAATAAAAACAGTGCACAATAGTGCAAGCAAACACACGCCATGACTCGAGGAGAACCGGCCGCCCTCGGCCGTGTTTTTGCCTGCAACTGCGCAAAGGCAGGAATCGCGCTGCAGCTTCAAGCCTCGTAGCAGATCGAAGCAAACACACGGCCGAGGGCGGCCGGTTGTCCTTAATTTTGTCTCGTCTTCAGCAGCGTCGGTCAGTCAGGAGTTAGTGTCCAGCAGCTTGGCGTACCGTTTTGGATCGTATCCTTGAACGGTGTGATCGCCGATGCGAACGAAGGGAAAGGCCTGGAGTTCCTCAGCTTCCAGTTCGCGCATGATCTTGTCTTGGGTGTCCTTGTCGGCCAGATCGTAGTTGGTGAACTGGAAGGGAATGTGGCGCTCGGTGAAGAATTTCTTCGCCTTCTCACACGATGGACATGTTGAGAGTGTGTACATCGAGACCTTCGGGGCGCCATCTACGGCCTCAGCCCTTCGCCACGGCCATCTGAGCCAGCTCATAAGAGTAGGGTACAGGTTACAGGGCAGAGGGAACAGGGAAAGACCAACGTCAACGGCAACACACGCGCGGGCGCACGCGAGGCTGCTGAAGACGAGACAAAATTAAGGAGATGAATGCCGCGCCTTACGCCGTCGCTGATAATGCGCGGCAGATGCGCCACAATTCGTCGGATTCGCGACGACGTAGTTTGTGGAATTCGAGTCCGTGGCGGGCGTCCTTGGAGTATTTGACCGTGGCTTGTACTCCGAAGTGGTGTTCGGAATTGGGAAGCATGAATTGCAGGATGACCCGTTCTCCCGGATTCAGGGGATTGGAGATTTGAATGGCTACTCCGCTCTCGCTTACATCGAGAACGCGGCCCGGTATGGCGGTTGCGCCGGAGCGCACCTGCACGTCGCAGTTGACCAGGAACCGAGGATGGCGGCGCTCCGCGCTTTTTCCCACTCTGGCGCGTTTATCGGCGGAAATCATGGTTGCGCTCCCTGGCACGATTGCAGATTCGTAACCACCGAACAAGCGCCGCGCAGCTCGGAGGCGCTCTTCTCGGCGATCAGCAGTTGGGGAGGCATAGCGATCTCGGCTGGTCCCCAAAGTCTTGACCAGTTGGGCCTTTGGGATCAAGGCACTGAGGTAATAAGGAGCCTAAAAAAAGTCACAGAGAGCGCCAACCCAGAGCTGCTGGTTGTGCATCTCACTACGCCTAAAGTCGGAGTGTATCCAAACGATGGGTGCTGGTACGAAACGCGCAAAGCTCGGAAAACGCGACCCAAAATCCGAAACCAGGAAAATTCCACAGGAAGGTCGCGGCTTGTGGATTGATCACCAGCTTCTTCGCCGGCATATGAGCCCATTACCCAAGTTTGTGGAAAGCTCGCTAAAGAGTGATCAGAGCAACATGAATCGCTACCTGGAGCTGGCAGACACGCTCCTGAAGGCTGAAGATCACCAGGAAGAGAACAGCTAGCCACCCCTTCGGGCCCCAAGCACGCTTTATTTGTTTGTTATGGCCATCGAGGACAACAATTCGGCAGATCAGACGCGACGGGCAGAAGATCCCGATGCGAATACTTCCCGCTTGCGGAGCTCGCGCAATAGCACTATTTCCTCGGGCACGGATTGGGTCACTCGCGATCGCAGGCGTCCAGAAAATGCGCGAATCCGGCGCTGGATGGATCTGGGCGATCAGGCCCTCAGCCAGGACTGAGCTGCGTCCGACGCAAAAGCCTAAAACGGAACACGGAGATCACTGAGGCGGGCTGCCGCTGGGGTGAGTTCTTGACTTCATAAGCTGACGTTACCATTGAGCTGGTCACCGACACACAGAACGCTTGTTGAAAGATCGGTTGTGAAGTAGCAAAAAGGCGGCCGAAGCCGCCTTTTTGATTCAAATCGATGGACGCTAGATGTTGCCTTCGGTGCCCGTCGCCGGTGTGCGTCCCATCACGTTCTGTGCCTGGCCACGAACGGCGCTGATGCCCGAGCGTACGCGCTCTTTGCCCTGATCGACCAGCTCACGAGCGCTGTCCTGCAGATCGCTTGCGCGCTCCGCCAGGTTGTTGCGGGTCTCTTCGCCGCTCATGGGCGCGAACAATACGCCCAGTCCAACACCAATTCCGAGTCCAATGAGAAAACCTTTCATGCAGTCCTCCAGCTAAATTGTACGGGGGAAGTTTCGTTCTAATCCTACCGGCCGCACAATTAAAGATGCCGTGGGACCATTAGAGTTTGCCGCACAAGGGTTGTGGCAGCTCTGGGCAGCGGCGCTGCGCGCCGAGCACTCGGCATGCGGCAATTGGCGCTCGGCCAGTTAACATCTTTGCGAGCTAGGAATTGTAGGATTCCTACCAGCAAAACGGCGCTGAGTTCGTGTTTGCACTATTAGATTCAGAGGCCGAACGCCGCGAGCCGACAGCTACTTTTTGCACTCCGGACACGGGCACTCCCGCCGCAGAAATTCCCAGGAATAAATGCCGCTGCTGTGGCCATCGTTCCAGTGAAAGTTGATGGCGTACTTGCCTACAGGAGCGATTTCGAGTGGGCGCGCAGGCTCCTTATACATAGGCAGGGCGCCCGGTTTGGGCTTTGGAGGCTCCCCGATTTTGCGTCCCGAGGCCCCGCGTTCCTCATTACAGGTCGCGCAAGGGCACGCATCGCGCAGCCAGGGGAACGAATAGTGGCTCCGGTGACCGTCTTTCCAGTCAATATCCATGCCCTTACCAGTGCTTTTTTCCACTCTGACAGAGCTTGGATCGGTGGCCGCAAGGGGCAGAACACGCGCCTCTTCGGCCTGAACGCGGCGCATTTGCTCGGCTGATCCGGTCTTAATAGGGTCGTGGGACATACAAAAAGTATGACATCAAGGGGCGATTAGGTCGCGCGGAAGTGACTGTGATGGCGTCGGTAGTGCCGCGAATTGGCGTTTATAGTGCGCTAAACGTCCGCTTACAGGCCGCAAATCTACTTCAAAATGCCTCGTTGCGAGCCCTCAACGAACTTAATCAGGCGCTCTACGTCGTCTCCTAAGTCGCCGTCAGCCTTTAACTTGGCGACGGAATCGCCGATATTCATCTTGGAATTCAGCAATACACGGTACGCACGATGGATTTTTCGCAGCCTTTCCTTGCTGAATCCCTTGCGCTGAAGGCCTACGGAGTTCATCCCAAAGGCGTGAACTTCACGTTTTGCGCTGGTTAATGAGTACGGTAAGACGTCCTGAGTGATGGTTGTACCGCCTCCAATGTACGAATAGGCGCCTATTTTTACGAACTGATGTACCGGGCATAGCGCGCCAACGACGGCATATTCCTCGACTGTAACGTGTCCGGCAAGCGTTGCAGCGTTCGCCATAATCACGTTATCGGCGACCATGCAGTCGTGCGCAATGTGCGTATAAGCCATGATTAAACAATTACTTCCGACGCGTGTAATGCCGCCTCCGGCGGGGGTGCCGCGATGAATGGTCACGCTTTCGCGGATTATGTTGTTGTCGCCGATCTCAAGACGGGTCTTTTCACCTTTGAATTTGAGGTCTTGAGGCTCTAATCCGAGCGTTGTAAAGGGGAAAACGCGGTTGTTATCGCCGATTTTTGTTGGTCCGCCGAGCACTACATGGGACAGAAGCTCGCAATTTTCGCCCAGAACGACGTCTGCACCGACCACGCAATAAGGCCCAATCATGCAGCTTTCGGGAACTTTTGCGCGTGCATCGACGATCGCAGTTGGATGAACGCGCGAGCTCACGCCGGCCGGCTCACCAACTGACACGTGACCACCGCTTCACAGGCAAGTTTGCCGTCTACCCAGACATTGCCCTGCATCCGCACCGCGGTTGTACGCCATGCAAGCACATCGACTTCGACGCGTAGCTGATCGCCGGGTGTTACCGGTTTACGGAACTTCGCGCGTTCAATGCCGGTGAAGACCATCAACTTCTGATCGCGATCCGGGATTTCAGTGAGCAGCAACGCCCCACCCGCCTGCGCGATAGCCTCCACAATGAGCACGCCCGGCATGATCGGATAACCGGGAAAATGCCCAGCAAAATGGGGTTCGTTTGCAGTTACGTTTTTGATCGCAACAATGCGCTTCTTGCGCTCAATCTCAATCACGCGATCGATGAGCAGAAACGGATAACGATGCGGCAGGATCGCCTGGATCTCGGTGATATCCAAGGTTCTTTTTTCCGTCGCCGTTTGCTCGGGTTCCATTGTGGTGACGCTCGTTTGTTCTTCTGCGCTCATGTCTTGAAGCTGAAAATTATAGTTTCTCGCCCGCGCCGTTGGCGAATTCACTGCCGATGGTAAGCTTCAGGGCGATGATAACGGTGGCGGAAGCTCGCGGACGGGAGCCACAACTGCTATCTGATCTAAAGGCGCTGGTCGAGATTGAGTCTCCCAGCAGCAGCAAGGCAGCCGTGGATCATCTTGCCGATTTCCTTGCTGCCAGACTCGAACATTTGGGCGCGCAGGCGCAAATTCACCGCGTAACTGACTTCGGCAATCACGTGCAGGCGGATTTCACTGGGATATCGGAAGCCAAGCCAGTCCTTCTCCTTGGACATACCGATACGGTTTGGGAACTTGGAACACTTAAGCAGATGCCGTTTCGCATTGGCGACGGCAAGGTGTGGGGCCCTGGTGTGCTCGACATGAAGGCAGGTATCGCCATCGCGATGCACGCTCTTGGACTGCTGCGGGAAAACAACGTCCCGCATGCTCCCGTACGCATGCTGTTTGTTTCTGACGAAGAGGTTGGAAGCCATTCTTCGCGATCGATTACGCAACGTCTCGCACTGGAATCGCAAGCGGTTCTCGTTTTGGAACCGGGACAAGGCCTCGAAGGAGCGGTCAAGACGTCGCGAAAGGGTGTAGGTGTTTACGAGATTAAGGTCACGGGAGTGGCCGCACATGCAGGCGTGGAGCCAGGACAAGGCGCCAGCGCGATTCATGAATTGGCGCATCAGATCGAAACGCTGACTTCGTTTATTGATTTCAAGCGCGGCCTTAGCGTGAATGCCGGCATTATTAAAGGCGGAACGCGCAGCAACGTCGTGGCCGCTGAGGCATGGGCTGAAGTGGATGTGCGGGTAAAGACGATGGAAGACGCCAAGTTAATCGATGAAAAGATGCATTCACTCCAAGCCCAGGATTCGCGGTGCAAAGTGGAAGTTACAGGAGGGATCAATCGTCCTCCGATGGAGCGCACGGAGAGAGTGGCAATGCTGTATCGGCGGGCAGCGAAGGTCGGCGAATCGTTGGGATTGAAAATCGACGAGCAATCCACTGGGGGTGGCTCCGACGGGAATTTCACCGCCGCGCTCGGAGTTCCTACTCTAGATGGTCTCGGAGCGGTAGGTGAAGGTGCTCACGCTGTGCACGAATCCATTCTCATTGAACACATCGCGCCGAGGGTGGCGCTTCTGGCTGGCCTAATCGCCTCGCTCTAGCTTGCCCATCATTTTGACGTGGGCTGATTAACGGCCTATCATCAATCGATCGGCATCTTAATGGGGGTTTTATGTTTGGTGGCAAGTTAGGGATACCCGAGCTGTTGTTGTTGCTCGGCATTGCGCTTCTGATCTTTGGACCGGGCAAGCTGGCTGATTTCGGCAAAGGTCTCGGAGAAGGTATTAAGAATTTCAAGAGCGCAGTAAAAGAAGGCGAGCAAGGGACGGAAGAGAAGAAGCAGTAATCGCCTTCCGTAGCCTTCGTTCTCCACTCCCGCGCTCATCGTGACCGGGCTCCGGAGACCTGGTTAAACTCCAGCGCTTGTGGAACATTCTCCCGCAGCATGCAATAGATCAGCGGTACCGGCAAACCCACGACATTGAAATAGCAGCCTTCGATACGCGGAATCCAGCGTGAAGCTTTGCCTTGGATCGCATATGCGCCCGCCTTATCCATGGGTTCACCACTCGCGACATATTCTTCGATCTCCTGATCACTGATTTTCTGCATCTGGACGAGAGTTGTTTCTGCAGAATCCTTGAATTGCCAGTGGTTCTTTTCTTTCCACGCCAGGCACACGCCCGTGATGACGTAATGGCTGCGGCCGCTCAGAGTCTTCAACATTTGGACCGCGTCGCGTGAATCCCTTGGTTTGCCCAGCGGAGTTCCGGTCTTCAAATCCAGGACTACTTCAGTATCTGCAGCAAGAATTACAGCATCATCCTCAACTCCACGTGCAATGGCCTCGGCCTTCTCGCGCGCAAGCCTGCGCACGCACCCCTCGGGAGTTTCTCCCGCCCGACGCTCTTCGTGAACATTTGCCGGTTGTATTGAAAAGGAGATGCCGGCGTTTCTCAGGAGTTCCGCGCGGCGCGGCGAGGCTGAGGCAAGGATGAGCATTCTTTAGGCCAATCCGCGCCAGAATGCCCGAGTAGAATTTTTCCCTGCCTCCGGGAAGACCGGAGGGAAATCTTCCCGTACAAAAAAATTCTCATTCTGAAACCCGCGTGAACACTGGGGATTTTGGAAGCACCAGAGAATTCTGACGGAAATTACAGGGGATTTCTGCACCGAACCATGACGGAAACGAACCGCCTGACTCTGCTGCCCGCACAACCGCTTACTGGCTGCTCGTTCCATTCGCACCCTTCTTCCTTGCTACGATGTTGTGCACTATCGTGTTAACTTTTTCTGCGTTGAAGCGGCTCGAAGTCATCAACGCTATCCAATCGCGGTTCCTTCGGACTAAGAGCACACTCACAACGACCACATAACGCATCCATCCACAATCGTGTATTGCACACGTCCCCGCAAACGTTTGCCGATGAATGGGGAGTTCTTCGATTTTGATTTGGACTCGCTCGCGGTGAATGTCCATTCTTCTGCGGGATCGAATATGGTTATGTCGGCGGAAGCGCCGACGCGAAGCACTCCGGCATCTTTCCAGCCCATCACGCTGGCAGGATTGCAGGAGAGCCAACGTACCACGAGTTGCGGATCGCCCGCTGCAACCATTAGCGCGATCGGCAGCGCAGTTTCAAGTCCGGTGACGCCAAATGGCGCGCGTTCGAACTCCTGATCTTTTTCGTGAGCGGCATGGGGAGCGTGATCAGTGGCAATGCAATCGATGCTGCCGTCGCGAAGGCCATCCCACATTGCCTGTCGATCGGATTCGGCGCGGAGCGGTGGGTTCATCTTGCAGTTGGTGTCGTAGTCACCGACCTCTTCGTCAGTGAGCAGGAGATGATGTGGCGTAACTTCACAGGTCACCTGCACTCCCTGCTCTCGAGCTTGGCGAACCTGTTTAAGCGCTGCATCAGTGGATAAGTGGGCCACATGAAGACGCGCCTTGGTCTCGGCTGCGAGTTCAATATCGCGCGCGACGATCGAGGCCTCAGCCTCCGCCTTCACGCCTCGCAGACCAAGTCGGAAGGAAGTTGGACCTTCGTGCATAGTACAGCCCTGGCTCATGCGCGTGTCTTCAGCATGCTGAATCACTGGAATCCCGAGCTCGCGGGCGGCCTGCAATGCCTCTCGCATGATACTATCTCCCAAAATGGGACGGCCATCATCGGTCACGGCCACTGCGCCAGCTTCCACCAATGCTTTGAAGTCCGTCAGTCGTTCACCATTGCTGCTGATGGTGGCGGCAGCGATGGGATGAACTTTGGCCGCTGCTCTGCGCTGGGGCTGCTGCATCCAACGCGTAATCTCGGGCGAGTCATTCACGGGCGTAGTGTTCGGCATGGGGCAGACTGTAGTGAAACCACCAACCGCTGCGGCGGCTGTCCCGGTCGCGATTGTCTCTTTATGGCTCTGCCCAGGCTCGCGTAAATGTACGTGCAGATCGATGAATCCCGGTGACACGATCAATCCACGCGCTTCGAGCACGGTTTGACCGCGCTCAGGAATCTTGCCGATCTGATCGATTGCGGCGATGCGCCCGTTTTCAATCAGTAGGTCACCTTTTTGCACCTCCCCACTCTCCGTAATGAGAGAGCCGCCGCTGATCAGTAAGGCGCGCGTACTTATGTAGCTTAGCTTGCGGCTCAAGCGTGTCCTCCAAGCGCTCGCAACAGAATGGCGCGGCGCACGGCAACTCCGTTGCGTACCTGCTCGAGTACGAGGGAGCGGGCACTGTCGGCGACTTCACTGGTGAGCTCCATACCGCGAACCATTGGTCCAGGATGCATTACCAGCGCGTCAGCTGGCGCCAGTGTCAGGCGTTCCGAGGTTAACTGATAGTCGCGAATGTAATCGTCAACCGAGAGTTGCAGGCCCGCCAATCGCTCCTTCTGAACTCGCAACATCATGATCACATCAGCAGTTGGCAGAGCGGCGTCAAAATCTCGCGTGATGCGCACGTTTGGAGCGATAGTTTCCGCGACATCGGGCAAGAGAGCCGGAGGCCCGCAAAATGTGACTTGCGCTCCGAGTCTGGTCAGCAGCAACGCATTGGAGCGGGCAACACGGCTATGAAAGATGTCCCCCACCAGCAGCAGCCCCAGGCCCTGTAACGAGCGACGATGCTGCAAGATTGTGAAGCAGTCGAGCAGAGCTTGCGACGGATGTTCGTGCATTCCGTCCCCAGCGTTCACAATCGGGATCGTAAGATGACGAGCCAGCACATGGGGCGCTCCCGAAGAAGGATGGCGGATCACAATGCATTCGGCTCCCATCGCCGCTAACGTTGCACCCGTATCGACGAGGGATTCACCTTTTTCGATGCTGGATGCCGTCGTGCTCACCAGCGTAGTGGATGCGCCCAATGACTTCGCCGCAAGCTCGAATGAGCAGCGCGTCCTGGTGCTGGCCTCGTAGAAGAGGAGCGCGACATGGCGGCGCACCAGAGGAGACTTTTTCGGGCTCACTTTGAAACGTCCGGCTTCCTTCAGAAGAGAGTCAATATCGCTGTCGCTGAGTGACTCGATGTCGAGCAACGAGCGCGCGGAATGGGAGAAGCGCTCCTTACGGAGCGAAGCAGAACGAATACTGCGGCGGAATGTTTGGGATCGGCTGCGGGGGTTCTCCCCTGAGATCATGCCAATACCTTCTCCACCAGGAGCACTTGTTCGCTGGGATCGGTCTCTTGCAGTTTTACTTCGATGATCTCGTTTTGCGTGGTCTGCACGGTGCGCCCGATGAAGGCGGCTTCGATAGGAAGTTCGCGATGTCCGCGATCGATCAGCACCAGCAATTGCACGCGGCTGGGACGTCCATGGTCGAATAAAGCGTCGAGCGCTGCGCGGATGGTTCTGCCGGTGTACAGGACATCATCCACCAGGATGATGTTTTTATCAGTGACGTCGAAGCCGATGTCCATTTTGTTCACGATCGGCTTTGGCCCAGTGGTCGAGAGATCGTCACGATACAGATTGATATCGAGTGTGCCCACGTCGATCGGCGACTTCTCAATCTTGCTGACCAGCCCGGCTAACCGCTTGGCCAGCGGAACTCCCCGGCGTTTGATGCCGACAAAACCGAGTCGCTCCACACCATTGTTCTTCTCGACGATCTCATGCGCCAGACGAACCAGCGTACGCTCGATCTCCGAGGCCGACATCAGGCGCGTTTTTTCGCGCAGAACGATCTGTGGCTTTGTGCTTTGGGTGTTCATGACTGAGATGGAAGGGCGGACTGACGATAATACGAGCTAAGTACGAATCGTGGCAAGATGGCAGCGTAGGATGCGAAAAACTAATTCAGCAACTCGCGAAAAATTCAACGTAAAGTCGCAGTCCGAGGATCAACCTCGAGCCAGAAAATAGAATGCCCGGCCAAAGCCGGGCACTCTGAACGCACTTCCAATCTACCGATTTTGCTTCGTAGCGCCGTGAATTGTGAACGTCATTGCGGTCTCGGCCGGGACTACAACTTCTTCCTTGCCGGTAGTTGCTGCGACTCCGGTGCCAGCGGCACCGCCCGCAGCGGTTCCAATCAGCGCTCCCTTGCCCCCACCAGCGAGACCTCCGATCAACGCACCAGCCGCGGCTCCGCCGCCGATCTTGGTGACGTTGCTCTTGGTGTGGCCCTTGCCTTTAAAAGTGTGTGACCCAGTGGCTACGGCCTGTCCGTTCACTTCGGCAAGGCGTATCGAGAGCAAGCCGGGAGCATGCAGCCGTCCGCTATGCTTAACGCCGGTGACCCGGCACTTCGCGGGATCGCCAACTTTGGCTAACTTTTTTCCGTGCAAGACAACATCCCGCGCGACGGAACAGGGAATCGTCTTGCCTGCCCTCGCGCTTTTAGAGGACAGAGTAGCTCCGGTGCGCACAGTTACGTTTGTGCCGGCCGGAAGTGTGGTGGCGCTCAGCGACATCGCGAACGCAAATACAGTTGCAAGATTCAAAGCGATTTTGCCTTTCATCTCCCCTCCTGAGATCGTCATCGACGCGAGTGGCTGGTCACCCTAATTGTGAGCCGAATACTGCCGTGAATGGTTGCAGGTAATCTAAAGCGTAAATGGCAGCCAGCAGCGAACGCGGCGTTGTTCTACCGCAGAAGTTCTATGCGCGTGACCCACGAATCGTAGCACGAGAGTTGCTGGGCAAAATTCTCGTCCGTACATTGTCCGGTCGTGCACGGAAGAGACTCTCGGGGCGGATTGTTGAAGTTGAGGTCTATCTCGGGGAAGGCGATCTCGCTGCACACTCGGCTGCGGGCCAAACCGAGCGGAACCAGGTGCTCTTTGGTGCTCCCGGTCATGCTTATGTCTATTTCATATACGGTGTGCACTATTGCCTGAATTTTTCCTGTATGCCTGAAGGACAGGCAGGGTGTGTGCTGCTGCGGGCTCTTGAACCAGTGGAAGGCCTGAAGGAAATGGCCGCAGCGCGTGGACTGTCGCCAGAGCGATTGAGTTCTATTTCGGGATTGAAAATGTTGACGAGCGGTCCCGGGCGGGTATGCCAGGCATTAGAGATCACGCGCCCAAAATTGAACGGTCAAAGGCTCTATACGGGCGATTCGCCTCTAAAGATTTTGGATGATGGTTGGCGCGTGGGCCAGATTCGCGAGACGTTGCGCATCGGCATCACCAAATCACACGAGATGCCGTTGAGATATCTGATTGCCGGGAATGCGTTCGTCTCGGGGAAGAAGAATGTTTGATTTGTCCCAACCTGGGATTCACGTTCTGCCGATTTTGTGTGCGTGGTTCCGGCCGCCCTCGGCCAGGCTCTTTGCAGTTGATTTTGTGGATTCGAAGTTAAAATTTCAGTCTGAATAGTGAACGCAATCGCAATGGGAATCGCACGCTCTGTACCGGCCGAGGGCTGGAACCACGTAATCAAATCATCTCTAAGATCGAATTACCGGCTATACGTGTTCTTGCTCTTTTCCGCGTGGCGCTCTAGTGCCAACGCGATCAAGCGATCGATCAGCCTGGGATACTCCAATCCCGTCGCTGCCCACAGTTTTGGATACATGCTGATCGCGGTAAAGCCAGGCATAGTGTTGATCTCGTTCAGGTAGAGCTTTTCGCTGGTCGGATCGAGCAGGAAATCGACGCGGGCCAGTCCCGCGCAATCGATGGCTTTAAACGCAGCAATCGCCATCTCCCGCACTTCCTTACTAAGCTTCTTCGACAGCTGGGCCGGTATCAGCAGCTCCGAGCCCTCGTCGAGATATTTGGCTGCGTAATCGTAAAACTCCTTCACTGGGACGATCTCCCCGGCAACGCTGGCCTGCGGATCATCGTTTCCCAATACGGAACACTCGATCTCGCGGGCTTTCTTCTTCTTCCCTCCAACGCCTTGCTCGATGATGATCTTGCGATCATAGCTGGCGGCCAGATTCATGGCTGGGCCGAGTTCCTTGCGGTCATGCGCCTTGGAAATGCCGACTGACGAGCCGAGGTTCGCGGGCTTCACGAAGACGGGATATTTCAGCTTGGACTCAACCTCTTTTGTAACCTTCTTGGGCTCTGTCTGCCATTGGCTGCGGAGTACGGTTACATGCTTCACCATCGGCAGGCCCGCGACGGCGAAGAGACGCTTCATCACATCTTTATCCATGCCGGCAGCGGAGCCGAGCACTCCTGCGCCGACGTAAGGAATTCCGGCGAGTTCGAGAAGGCCTTGAATAGTCCCGTCTTCTCCGAAGGTTCCATGAAGCACGGGGAAGATCACATCGACATCAATTGCCTGGTGTGCTTGGCGAACTTCCGGCGCGGATCCGCTTTCGAATGGAATCAGCGAGTGATGCTGTCCCCTCGGCTCCGGAGGTACGATGACGGCATCGCCGCGCGCAAGCACAGCCGCTCCCACCGTGTCTTCAGGATCGCCAGCGCGAAGATGCCGTGGATTGCCTTGCGATCCGTCGCCGCCCAGCAACTTCTGCGATTCGCCGGAGGTTAGCCAGCGACCTTCTTTATTAATGCCGATGGGAACCACGTCATACTTATTGCGATCAATTGCCTTCAGCACCGACGCTGCTGAGAGCAGCGAGACCTCGTGCTCTCCGCTACGACCACCGAAGAGCACGCCTACGCGAAGTTTTTTGGAGGCGGACATGTAATGGGGAATACGGTTTCGAAGCTTTGTAAGTAGCAATGGCGTAGGGAGGGGCAGCGGCTTCAGCCGGGCCGAACAAACTCGGAACGTCTGTTGGTTTTAGCCGCTGGGGTCAGAGTTGCTCGTACACTCCACCGACCGCAGGGCTACAGCCCAGTGCGACTCGACCATTTACGGCACGGCTGAAGCCGGTGCCTTCCCTAAAGCTCACTACGTTATCTAAGAACCGTTTGCATCACCTTGTCTGGAAATCTATCACCGACTCGTCGGCGTCGGCTTGTACACTTCTCCATCCTTCATGACGAAGGTGACATTCTTCAGTGCATTCACGTCGCGTAGAGGATCTTCATTCACGGCGATTACATCTGCGTACGCGCCGGGTGCAATCACTCCAAGCTTGCCTTGTTTGTCGAGCAACTCGGCGGCGCGCGAGGTGGCGCTTTGAATGGCCTGCATTGGAGTCATGCCGAACTCCACTTCGCGGGCGAACTCCTCTGCGATGGGCTGGTTCCAGGAGAATCCGCCGGCGTCGGTGCCGAAAGCCATCTTCACTCCGGCTTTCAAGGCTTTGTTGAAGGAGGTGCCGTGGACGGCGGCGCGCTTGCGATCGCGGCGTCCATCATCGGTGTTTTCCGGAGCCCAATGGGAGTAGTAGACCGACATCGTCGGCACATACCATGTTCCCTGCTTCACCATTTGCGCGATCTGCGCGTCGCTGATTTCGAGACCATGCTCGATGGAATCGCATCCGCCATCAAGAGCGCGCTGCAGTCCAATGCCGTTGTAGGCGTGGCATGCGACCTTTTTATGCCAGCCGTGAGTTTCATCGACGATCGCCTTTATCTCATCCAGTGTCAGAGTGGGTTGCGAGACGAGGTTGCCTTTGTCGTCGAGCCAGGAGCGATGCGTCATGTAGACCTTGATCCAGTCCGCTCCGTTGTCGAGTTGCTCGCGCGCGGCTTTGCGGGCTTCCACTGGACCGTCGATCAACTGTGCGCCTTTGGGAACGTTGATCTCCGGCGCATAGCCCTCCAGCGGATATCCTCCAGTCGTTGAGATCGCGCGGGTGACCACGAACAGGCGCGGACCGGGAATGTATCCGCCCTCGATAGCTTCCTTGATCCCAACATCGCCGTAGCCTGCGCCTTCGGTTTCAAGGTCGCGCAGAGTGGTGAAGCCTTGCTCGAGCGCGCGTCTACAAGACATCGTCGCGCGAGCTGCACGAAAAGACGCTGGATACTTCAGCAACTGGATGTCATATCCGCCTTCGGCCGGATCCTCGCCTTGCAGGAAGATATGCGTGTGGGTGTCGATCAATCCGGGAAGGACGGTTGCCCGACTCAGATCGATCGTCTGCGCGTCCGCCGGAGCTTGCGCTGAAGTGCCATCGCCGACGCTGACGATGCGATTGCCGCGAACGATGATTACCTGGTTCCGTTTCGGTTGTGCGCTGGTCCCATCGATCAGTGTGCCGGCGCGTATGACGATGGTCTTAGCTTCCGACGTGGCGTGCGTTCCCATCGTGCCGGTTGTTGTGGGAGCGGTTTGAGCGATACCTGCAACTGCTATTAGCAAGAACAGCGCTTGCAGACATTTCATCCTTTTGCCTCCGAATATTCGGGAAGTATGGCTTCCGCTTCGATCTCAACCAGCATGCGGGGATCGAGCAGCGCTTTAATAACGAGCAGAGATGTAGCCGGTCGAATGTCTGCGAAGAATTCGCCGTGTACGAGCGTTACTGCTTCGGCATCTTCATGACGAACGACGAACATGCGCGTGCGCACGACGTGTTTGAGCGAGGCTCCTGCCTTTTGCAGCGCGCGCTCGATATTGCGAATCGTCTGGCGAGCTTGAGCAGGCGCATCGCCCAGTCCAACGATCTCTCCGGCTTCGTTTGTTGCAGTAGTTCCGGAAAGCCAGATCTGCCGGCCAACTTTCACTGCGCGCGAATAGCCGATGACCGGCTCCCAAGGTGTACCACTTGAGTAATTAGTGCGTGACATTGTCGGTGGCACGCCATTCTAAACGCTCGCGCGCCCGCAACTCACATTCGCTCTAGCAGTTCGCTGATTCGCACTCTCGATGTGGGACTGCTAACAAACTTTGGTACCTGCACGATTTGCAGTTGCACAAGGAAACCTGTCGTTGTAAGTAGTGTTCTTATAAACAGTACTTCCTTTACAGCCGTCCAACTGTAGCCGCGAACGCGTACTGAAAGTGAGCAGCGGATCGTGGGGAGGAGTGCAGGTGAACTCAGGATCGAAGCTGTTGCAGGACTTCTTTGGCGGTCTGATCACCGAGACGTTTGCCTCGACGATCGGACTTCGAGATGCCGGCTTAACCCACTACATCTCAGAGATGCTGGCAAATTTCTGCCAGTCTGAGGAGCTGTACAAAATCCGCAATGCTGCCGGACGTCCGCTGGCGGACGTTGGCGAGATGCTCCTCGAGTCAGATCCCATTTTTGGCTCTGCTCCTTCCTTTGACCGTGAGCGCGAAATTCGCAAACACATCGGCGACTACACCCTATTCTTTGCCGGCATGTTTCCCGACAGCCTGAACTCGACGCGACTGCGCCGTCAGCGCCTCGACAGCCTGATTGACTTCATTAAGGCAGGCAAAGAGAGCTACTACATTGTCTCCAAGTTTGATCTTTACGAATACGCCGGGGCTGCGCCGCTATTCGGCAAACTCGCCGAGCGCTTCGAAGATTGCGTCTGCGGGCTCAATATGGTGAAAAACGAGCTCGACGTAATGCAGCATCCGATCGCAAACACGACGCGCGAATTGTTCATGTAGGAGACTTCGCTCCCCGAATGTGCAGGGTAGAGACATCCGCTGCCGTGGACTGCGTCTGTTGTACAAATTCGCTTACAGAAAAGCGTTTTGAAGGGGCATGGCTTCAGGGAAGAAACGCAACTTGTTCCAAGGTTCCAGCTCCAGCATCTCTATCCCAGCCTGTAAAAGCTCAGCACCGCATCTCCCTGCTGCAATCGCCTAAATCTTTGCAATGCTCCATAGCGCTCCGCGAGATCGGAGTGCTTGTCATGCTCTGCGATCACGATGCTCTTCTGCGTCAGCAGCCTCGATTGAGACAGGAAGCCCAGGCTCTGCTCGTAAGCTGCTTCTTCGGCATAAGGAGGATCGATAAAGCAGAAATCGCAGACGACCGCGGCAGCGTCGAGCGCACGCAACGCTTGAAACGCCTCTCGCTCCTGCACTTCAAATCCTTCGGTGATCGACAGATTGCGAAGGTTCGCACGGATTGTTTGGGCGGCCCTTGCAGCGCTCTCGACGAAGTACACCATGCGTGCGCCGCGGCTTAAGGCTTCGATTCCGACAGCGCCAGAGCCGGCAAAGAGGTCGAACCAGACGCTCTCGGGGATTCCAGCTGAGAGGACATTGAACAGCGTTTCGCGCAGCCGGTCCGAGGTCGGACGGGTATCTGTGCCTGGAGGTGCCATTAATCTGCGGCTGCGATACTGCCCGGCTATGACACGCATAGAAACCTCAATGTACAGAACCCGAATCCATTTCTTACAATGAAGAATTGCCTCAGAGGATACTTTTCAAATCATTGATTCGCGCTTGGTCCATTCCGGTCGGCAGGTTCTTTGGCACAGAGGTGCGTCTGCATCTCACGTTTTTCCTGCTGCTGGCTCTGCTGGTCACACAGACGAAGCAGGCAGGAATGGACCCGGTTCGGGGCGTGGCGTTGTTTTTCATGATGCTGGCGGCGGTCGTAGTGCAGGAGACGGCACGCGCGCTCTTCAGGCATGGCAAGCGTGATCGATTGCAGCGTCTGGTCTTGCTGCCCATCGGCGGCGTTGTGCTGGGCGAAACCTCCGAACACGGCGCCACCTCGCACACCACGGTCGCACAAGAAACACGAAGCGCTTTGGCCGGACCGGTTGCCAACCTGCTGGTTGCCGGCATGGCCGCTGCAATTCTGGTTACGGTGGCACAGCAGAAACTGATTGTCTCGCCTTACATTCATTCCGGACACTTGGCACGCAGTCTGGTCTGGATCAATGTCTTGCTGGGATTGCTGAACCTTGTTCCTGCGTATCCGTTGGCTGCCGGCCGCGTGCTGCGAGTATGGCTGGCGCAAAGCTCAGCAAAGGACGTGCCCAACGCCTGGGAGGAAGCGACGCGCAAGTCCGTCAGCTACGGACAAGGCTTCTCAATGCTGCTCACCGTGATGGGTTTCTTCGCGGGCAACATCTGGGCCATCGTCGTGGGCTTCTGCGTCTTCATCGCGGCTCATCTGGAAGACCGCAGCATGCTGTTCCAGTCGGTTGTCTCCAGCGTGCGCATGGAAGAAATCATGCTCACCGACTTTGCCGTGCTCTCTCCGGCAGACACCCTGCAGGATGCCCTCGAGAAAGCACTGCATACTCTGCAAGACGACTTCCCCGTCGTGCGTAGCGGTGACCTGGTCGGCACCATTACGCGACAAAAGATCCTGGACGCCATTCGGACAGAAGGCAATGGCTACGTGCAGTCGGTAATGAACCGCGTACTCGAGGTGTGCCAGAAAGGCGAATCGCTCGCGACCGCCTTCCGCAAAATCACAATTCGAGGATTGACCATGATCCCGGTAGTCGATCAGCAGAAACTGGTCGGCATCGTGACACTTCAGAACCTAAGTCACAACATGGGACTACTGGCGGAGAGCCGCCGGTTGAAGAAGCTGGATGAGGATTGAAAGAGGCTGTCGGCTTTCGGCCAGCCAACAGTTTCTAAGAACCCTCCATTCTCGAAGTCATTCTCATTCTCTTTAAAAACCGTCATTCCTCCTCTTCAAATGCTGTCGTTCTTCTTGTCTCATTTTGGCGCTGGGAATCTGCTGTTGCTTTGGCTGTGAGCCGAAAGCCGAGTGCCGAGTGCCGACAGCCGGTTTCTCGCGCCGACAGCCGGTTTCTCGCGCCCAGAGTCGCTTTCCCGCTAGACTGAACTCATGCCGACGCGACCCACTTGGGCCGAGGTCTCGCTCCCCACTCTGGTTAACAATTACAAACTGATTCGTGATTTCGTTGCTCCGCACGCGACGGTTTGTGCGGTTGTGAAGTGTGACGCTTATGGACATGGCGCCATCGAGTGCGCTCGCGCGTTAGAGGTCGCGGGCGCCTCATGGTTCGGAGTCACATCGGCGGACGAGGGTATTGAGCTGCGGCGTGCAGGCATCGCCGGACGCATCCTTCTCATGAGTGGAATCTGGCGCGGAGAAGGAGAAGCGGTGGTTGAGCACAGCCTCACGCCGGCAGTGTGGAGTGCCGAGCAGATCTCCGAAGCGAATAACGCGGCAGAAAAACTGCGTAGAGAGCGATTCCCCGTGCATATCGAGGTCGACACCGGAATGGCGAGGCAGGGTGTTTCCGCTGCGAATCTTGGTTATGTGCTGGAAGCTGCACGCAAGGCGAAATCAATCTGTATCGAAGGACTGCATTCGCACCTTGCGTCGGCGGAGGTGGTCGATGCACCTGAGGTCGAGGCTCAATTGGCGGCATACAAGCGGGCTCTCGAGCAACTCGCTGCGGCGCACATCCGACCTGCGTGTTTACATCTCGCCAATAGCGCCGCCATCGTTGTTCGCAGGGAGTCATGGCAGCACCTGAACCAGTCGACAGCGCTGGTTCGGCCGGGAATCTCTCTATATGGCTACTATTTGCCTTTCGTCACCGCTGCTGGCGCCGTTTCCGAAACGGAACGACCTTCGGTGAAGCCAGTGCTCTCCTGGAAGACTCGCATCATCGACATCCGCGACATCGAAGCTGGCCAGGGAGTTGGATATAACCTCACCTTCGTAGCCGGCGCGGCGTCGCGCATTGCTACCTTGGCGGTTGGCTATGGTGACGGCCTGAATCGCGCGCTTTCAAACCAAGGCCGCGTTCTTATACGGGGCGAGTTCGCTGCGATCGTTGGCAAGGTTTCCATGGATGTGACGACCATCGACGTAACGAAAATTCCTACCGCTCAGATTGGCGATGAAGTCCTGCTGATCGGTGAGCAGAATGGGAGCAAGCTCTCCGCGGCCGACTTGGCTGCAACTACGCAAACCATCGCGTACGAAGTTCTCTGCAATATCAGCAAGCGAGTACCGCGAAGCTATTTGTCATGACTTGCGGGACCGGCGGCGGCCCTCCATCGCAAATTGATTCCCATCGGCCCTGGACTCGTTTACCTGATCGGACAAAAAAATCGCGAACCCGAAGGCTCGCGATTGAGCAAAATCTCATCTACTTGCCGCGCTTGTCCCGTCTCAGATCCCGGCGATCGTGGCGGATGTCCTTCTTGTCCGCCTTGACGTCCTTGCGATCGTGATGGACGCCGCGGTAGTCGCTCCGCAAGTCCTTGCGATCGTTGTGGATGTCGGCCTTGTCATGATTGATGTCGGCCTGATCGTGACGAATGTCGCGCTTCTCGCCGGCAATCTCCTTGTTGTCTTCTTTGAGCTCGCCGCGATCCTTCGCGATTCTGGCCTTGTCCTTCGCCAGATCGTCCGTGTCGCCACTCTTGAGGTCCCTGCGGTACTTGGCTTGCGCCTTGTCCAGCTGGCCTTCGTCCTTGTTGCGGTCGCGGCGATCTGCATTCAGTTCGCGAACGTCCTGATTGCGGTCATGCCGGTCCTGGTTGATGTCCTTCTGGTCTTGCCGCACGTCCTTGCGGTCGCCGCGGATGTCTTGTTTGTCGTTTGCGATATCCCGGCGGTCCTGGCGAACATCGCGCTTGTCATGGCGCAGATCGCGACGATCGCTCTTGATATCGGATTGATTAGCTGGGGTGGGAGTCGTTGCTGAAGTGCCTGTAGATTGTGCGCTTGCAGCACTGCCGAATACGAGCAGGCTGGCCAGGATGCTGGTGGCCGCCGCTTCTAATCTAAAGTTACCCATGTCTCTCCTCGAAGAGCTCAACTCTGCTGAACTCTACTTGTGAGTGAAACGCTACGCCGGTGTGAAAGTTGCGTCCGCGTAACACGAATGTACGATGTACGGTGAGTTAAATGACAGGAGTCGAAGTCCCATGCACAAGACCTTTATTGCCATTGTGTTAATGCTGCTCTTTTCTCCTGCTCTTCTCGGCAAAGATCATGCTATCGACACGGCGCGCAGCAAGATCACGATTCACGTCGGCAAGAGTGGCCTGTTTTCGGCTGCAGGCCACGAACATGAAGTCAGCGCTCCGATTGCGGAGGGAGCATTCGACGACTCCGGCGTCGGCCGCGTTTGGTTTCGCGTGGAGACGGCGAAGATGCAAGTGCTTCCCGAAAAGGATCAGGCTGCTGTTCAGAAAGACATGCAGGAGAAGGTTCTTGAGATCGCAACCTTTCCACAGATCCGCTTCGAGTCCACCGCGATCAGAAAAATCGCTGAGGGTACGTGGTCGGTGGCAGGCAATCTGAGCCTGCATGGGAAAACCAATCCGGTGACCGCGGACGTTCACGTTGGAAATAACGCTTACGCCGGACAAGCCGTCATCAGGCAGTCCCAATTCGGCATTAAGCCGGTGAGCGCCGCCGGAGGCACGGTTAAGGCAAAAGACGAACTGAAGATCGAATTCGTGATCGTGGCTGCTGATTCGCGTTAACGTTCGCTTCGACCTTGGACTCTGCTTTGCCAAAACGCTGTCATCCTCACTCCGCAGCGAAGCTGTCTCAAGTGTGAATAATTCCAGTGCGGAGTGGGGAACCTGCTGTTTCTGAGTCACCGAACAGCAAATCCCCCGCGCAAGAGCGCGAGGCATGGCAGTCTGAAAATTGTCGCTCTCTTGAGCGTTTTTCCCGGGTCAGAGCAGTGTCGCATTTCAGCGAACTCCTCGCCGCATGCTAACCTGATTGTGCCCACCTAAAGCCGGGATGGCGGAACTGGCAGACGCAGCGGACTCAAAATCCGCCGAGGTTTACCCCTCGTGGGGGTTCGACCCCCCCTCCCGGCACCAATGACAAAAAGCTGAATTCCACTCTCTTCGCAGGCCAGCCCCCTGACTCGCGACGAAATGAAGCCTCGGACTATACTCTTGCCGCACGATGAACCCAGCATCGCGCATTCGGCAGGAGCATTATGCGCACCCAAATCCTTCTTCGCCTCGCACTCACAGCGTTGATCATCTTCAGTTTTGGCGCAGCCGCACAGGTCGCAACCGGCAAGAGCGCGTTCTCTCAAAGCACGGCGCCATCTGCAACCCAGAACGAGTATCTGAACAACCTTCAATTCCGCAACCTCGGCCCCGCCGTCGCTGGCGGACGCATTACTGCCGTGGTCGGCGTGCCGAACCATCCTGAGATCTACTATGCCGGCTCTGCGGCGGGTGGAGTGTTCAAGTCAGAAGACGGTGCGACGACATGGAGGTATGTCTCAAGCCAGGTCCCGGTGCCCTCGGTGGGCGCTATGGCGATCGCTCCAAGCAATCCCAATCTGGTTTGGGTGGGAACAGGCGAGGCGAATCTGCGCAATGACATCTCACCCGGAGGTGGTGTGTTCTTCTCTCCCGATGCGGGCGCCAGCTGGCGTTCGATGGGGCTTCAGGATGTCGGGCAGATTGCGACCATTATCGTGAGCCCCGCGAATCCCGAAGTGGTCTTCGTCGCTGCCTTCGGACATGCATGGGCTCCCAACGCCGAGCGCGGAGTCTTCCGCAGCACCGACGGCGGTCGCACGTGGAAAAAAGTCCTGTACATCGACGACAAGACCGGCGCCAGCGATTTGGTCATGGATCCTGCCAATCCGATGATCCTGTACGCGGGCATGTGGCAGGCGCAGCGCTATCCCTGGATGATGATCAGCGGCGGAAACAGCAGCGGACTCTACCGCTCGAGCGACGGCGGCGAGACATGGCAGAAGCTGAGTGGTGGCTTACCCAAGCCGCCGCTCGGACGAATTGGGTTGGCGGTTGCACCCAGCAATCCCAAGCATGTGTATGCGTTGGTCGAATCGAAAGAAGGAGTGCTGTGGGATTCCGCCGACTACGGCGAGCATTGGACAAAGGTCAGCGACAACTACCTGCTGAACGCGCGTCCGTTCTATTTCGGGCATCTCTTGGTTGCGCCCAATGACGAGAACAAGATCTATTTCCTCTCGTTCGACGTCGTGCTTTCCAACGACGGGGGCAAGACCGCGCGCATCATCAGCCGCGGCGTACATCCGGATCATCACGCATTGTGGATCGATCCGCGTGATCCCAATCGCCTGATCGAAGGCAACGATGGCGGCGTCTACACCTCCTGGAACGGCGGCCAAACCTGGCAATTTCGCGATTCGCTCCCGATCGAACAGTTTTACAGCATAGCCCTCGACGATCGCGTGCCCTACACCATCTGCGGCGGCCTGCAGGACAACAGTGGATGGTGTGGACCATCACACACGCTCGCGCGCGGTCCGATTGCCAATAACGAATGGTGGACTACGGTCGGCGGGGATGGTCAATACGTCGTTCCTGGCCTGACTGCGTCGAAGTTGATCTACTCCGACTCGCAGGATGGCGAAATCGAAGTACTCGACCGCGAAGCCGGACAGCAGCGGCATATTCGTCCCTATCTGCACAATCAGGGCGATATGCCCATTTCCGAACTAAAGTACCGCTTCAACTGGACTGCGCCCATCGCGGTCTCACCTGCGAACGACAAAGATGTGTACCTCGGGGCTAACGTACTGTTCCACTCCACTGATGCCGGCGAGCACTGGACGCCGATCAGTCCCGACCTCACGCGCAACGACAAGTCAAAGCAGGTTGTCACTGGCGGCGACATTCTCAAAGACCTCAGCAGCGCCGAGAACTACGACACGATCCTGGCGATCTCGCTTTCGCCGCTGGATGCAAAAGTGATCTGGGTCGGCACTGACGACGGCAACATTCAAGTCACGCAGGATGGAGGACAGCACTGGTCGAACGTCGCGAGCAATATCGCGCAGCTGCCGCAGTGGGGACGAATCCGGCAGATCGAGGCGTCACCTGCTACCGCCGGAACAGCCTACGTCGCTGTCGATTTCCACGAGGTGGACGATCACCGGCCTTATGTTTTCAAAACGCACGATTTCGGCAAGACCTGGACCGCGATCAATCGCGGCCTGCCGAGTCAGGCAGCCCATGTCGTGCGCGAGGACCCGAACCGGCGCGGCCTCCTGGTCCTTGGTACCGAAACGGGACTTTACTACTCCGTAGACGAAGGCGAGCATTGGACTGCCCTGAAGAGCGGTTTCCCGGCGACTCCGGTCTATGACCTGAAGTTTGAAAAGCGGAAGCACGACCTTGTGATCGGCACGCATGGCAGAGGATTGTTCGTTCTCGACGACATCAGTCCTCTCGAGCAATTGACGGCAGAAGTGCAAAACGCCGACCTGCACCTCTTCGAAGTAACGCCCGCGCACCTGTCGAGCATGTTCAGCCGTTACGGCCGCAGTGGCGGATTTTCAGCACCAAATCGTCCTGCGGGAGCTCTGATCAACTACTACCTGAAGCAATCGATCGAGAGCCGGAAGAGTGCCGACAGCCAGCCCACGATGCCGCCGGTCAAAATCGTGATTACAGGGCCAGATGGCCAAACAGTCCGCACTCTGCACGGCCCAGCCCGCGCGGGCGTGAATCGCATCGCCTGGGATCTGCGCTTGGATCCGCCGACCTCGCTGCGCACCGGGCGCGGTGAAAGCGAGAATGAAGGCGCCACCGAGAGCGGCGGCGAAGAAGGCTTCCGCCGCGCCGGCGGACCAACGGCGCTGCCGGGCACGTACAAAGTCACGCTCACCGCGAATGGGCACACCGAGTCACGCAATGTAGAAGTCGGTCCTGATCCACGCTTCCCATTCGATCAGCAGGCAGCCCAGGCGCAACTCCGTGCCGCGCTCGAAGTGCGCGACCAACTCTCAGCGCTGAACCAGGCCCTGAATCGGAACGGAGAACTGCGAGCGCAAATCAAATCAATGAGAACGGTCCTCGGCGGCCCCGAGCGCCAGGATGGCGATCGCTACGCCAAGCTCCTCGACAGCGCCCAACAGCTCGATGGAAAGCTGAGCAAGTGGCAGGAAGCGGTCTACAACCCCGCAGTCCAGAATGATCCCAAGTACTACCTGCATTATCTGGCAAGACTCAACGACCGCATGCAGCGCCTGCTCTCTCGCATCAACGAAGACTACGACCGCGCTCCTTCGGAAGAGCAGACAAGCGAAATGGCTGCGGTGCGGAGTCAGGTAGACGAGCAAGTGCGCAGCTTCAATGCCCTGTTGTCAGATGACGTTGGCAAATTCAACAAGATGGCGGCAGATACCGGAGCCAACACGCTGTACGCCGGACCGGCGATCGCGTTGCATGGAGAGCGGCCTCAGACGCAAGTAAGTGGAGGACGATAAATTTAGGACAGACCGAAGACCAGCGGAGCCGATAAGTGAGCGCGAAGCGCGGAACTCGGGTAGTCCCAGTGCCGTGAGCCCTGAGTGGAATCCCATTTTGATGAATTGTGGCACAGCCGCCCTCGGCTGTGGCTTTTGACTTTTGTTTCTCAAGCCGCCGGCGAGTCACGCTGTGGATTCCAGTGCACAGTGCGCTGCCCTGTGGCAGTCTTGTACATTTCATGTACCGCCGAAACCTGCCACACTTCCAGGTAGACGACACTCCGGTTTTCGTCACGTTCCGCACCTACGAAGATTTCGTCCTTCCTCCTGAAGCGCGAGATCTCGCGTACCAGCACTGCTTGCACGATCACATGGTGCTGGTTCACATGCACTCTTTTGTGATCATGCCCACGCATGTGCACTTGTTATTCACGCCTTTACGAGATAAAGACGGTCAATCTTTTCGTCTTGCAAAAATCATGAACGGAATCAAAGGACCTTCAGCTCACAGCATCAACAAATTGCTCGCGCGGAGCGGCCATCTTTGGCAGGATGAGTCCTTTGATCACGTAATCGAATCTGACGAGGAGATGAACAACAGACGCTTCTATATCCTTACGAACCCGATCGATGCTGGCTTGTGCAAATACCCTGAAGATTATCGATGGCTGTGGAGAGAGTAAGGGCCAAGCAACAAGAGTCAAGAGCCACAGCCGAGGGCGGCTGTGCCACAATTCATCGAAATGGGATTCCACCCAGGACTTACGCCACTGGGCTCGGCTTCTTTCGGCCCTTCGGGCCTGGTCAACAGCGCCGCTTGAAAAATCCACGCGAAATGGCGCGAGTCATCGCGCGGCATTGAAATCAGTACCGACAGTGCTACACTCCCCAACCTACCAAGGAGGTTTCCGATGCCTGCTCCCAAGCCACAGAAAGCATCGACCTTCCGATTGTCGAAAATCGTCGGATTCACCATCACCACTCAACCGGAAAAAGCGAAGGCCTTCTATACCAAGACACTCGGCTTTCCTTTCGTGAAAGACGACGGCTTTGCTCTGGTCTTCGACGCGCATGGGACCATGCTGCGGGTGAGCAAGCTGAAGCAGTTCACGCCAGCACAGTTCACCGTGCTGGGATGGGAAGTGGAAGACATCGAGGCGGCCGTCGCCGAACTGGTGCGCAGAGGTGTAGTCTTCGAGCGCTATCCGGGAATGCCGCAGGATAAAAGCGGAATCTGCACCTTCCCCGGCGAGGCCCGCGTTGCCTGGTTCAAGGATCCGGATGGGAACGTGTTGTCGGTATCGCAGCACAATAAGTAGCAGCTCGCAGCGAACATAGTTCGCTGCTACCACGGATCGTGAGCAAGAGCCAAACAATTCTTAGACGAGAGTGCCGGGTGCGACGGTCCCTTCAGAAAAAGTGCTGAAGGCGAGCAACGGATTGAATGCGGCACAATTCACTGCTTATTCACTGTTATTCACTGTTCCGGACTGTGCTGGAAAATGATCGACTGTTGCAAGCGATTGCCAGACCGGGAGTTACTCGGAATATCCGTTGCTCGCCTGTCCCGGGTAAAAAAATTCGCTGTTAAATTCGCTGTTAAATTCGCTGTTATCGCATTAACAGGGAAAACGCCACATCTGCTGCGTTGGATTGCATCGCTACGCCGCCCGTCTCTCCGCGTCCTCCGCAGCCTCGCTTAGCTGTAACTAGGCGGATGTGCCTAGTCAGCCTCTAGAATTGTTCGCAGCCCAAGCGGAGTGACTTAGGAACTGTTCAGCCGCGCACATCAGGCGAGAACCTGAATGCTTGCGTTATTCTGAATGTTTACAACGTCTCAAGCAGGTTCAATCAATGCCTGACGTAGCAGAAGCACCCAGCATTCTAAAGATCACTCTGCCCGATGGATCCTCGCGTGAACTGCCCCGTGGGACGACGCCATACGATGTAGCCAAGTCGATCTCGCCTCGCCTCTCCGATGCCGCTCTTGCCGCCAAGGTGAACGGCAAAGTCGTCGATCTGAATCGGCCTATCGAAGAAAACGCCGAAGTGCGGATTCTCACGGAGAAGGATCCCGAGTCGCTTGAGGTGTTCCGGCATTCCTCGGCTCACGTATTGGCAACCGCCGTCACCGAGTTGTTCCCCGAGACGAAGCTTGGGCATGGTCCACCGACTGAATCCGGCTTCTTCTACGACTTCTATCGTCGAACGCAGTTCACTCCCGAGGACCTGCAGCGCATTGAGCAGCGCATGCAGGAGGTTGTTGATCGGGACGAGAAGTTTGTCCGTGAATACGTGCCGCGAGACAAGGCGATCCGTCAGTACGAGTCTGAAAACGATTGGATGAAGGTGCACTTCATTCAGAAGCACACTGAAGGTGAAAACCAGGTTTCTTTCTATCGCAACGGCAAGTTCGTCGACTTCTGCCGGGGACCTCACATTCCTAGTACGGGACGAATCAAGGCCTTCAAACTCCTGAACCTCGCCGGCGCCTACTGGCTGAATGACGAGAAGAACCCGCAGCTCCAACGGATTTATGGGACTTCGTTTTACTCGAAGAAGGACCTCGAGCAGTATCTCAAGGCGATCGAGGAGGCGAAGAAACGCGATCATCGCGTGCTGGGACAGCAGCTCGATCTCTTCTCCATCCAGGAATTGGCAGGACCAGGCCTGATCTTCTGGCATCCCAAAGGCGGAATCATTCGCAAGGAGATGGAAGACTGGCTGCGCTCAGAGTATCTGAAGCGCGGATACTCGCTGGTCTTCACGCCGCACGTAATGCGCACGGATCTGTGGAAGACCAGCGGCCACACGGGCTATTACGCGCAGAACATGTTCACACCCATGGAACTCGACGATGCCGAGTACCAGCTCAAGCCAATGAACTGTCCCGGGCACATCCTCATCTACCAGAACACGCTCCGTTCCTATCGCGACCTGCCAGTGCGTCTCGGCGAACTTGGCACGGTTTATCGCTACGAGCGTTCGGGAGTTATGCACGGCCTGCTGCGCGTGCGTGGTTTTACTCAGGACGATGCCCATATTTTTTGCACGCCTGAGCAAATCGAAGACGAGATCGTCAGCTGCATCGATTTTGCCCTTACCGTGCTCAATACCTATGGCTTCGAGAAGTACGAAGTCGAACTCTCAATCTGGGACCCCAATGACACCAGCAAATACATCGGATCCAAAGAGAACTGGGAGCAAGCCATTGCCTCGCTGGAAAAAGCAATGCAGCGCCGCAACATTCCTTACAAAACGATTGCTGGCGAGGCGGCGTTTTACGGTCCAAAAATCGATGTGAAGCTAGTGGACGCGATTGGCCGGCTGTGGCAACTCTCGACCGTTCAATTTGACTTCACGCTTCCCGAGCGCTTCAAGCTCGAATACGTGGCTGAAGACGGCTCGCGCAAGCAGCCGCTAATGGTGCACCGCGCACTCTACGGATCGATCGAGCGCTTTTTCGGCGTGCTGATCGAACACTATGCCGGCAACTTCCCGGTATGGCTCTCACCAACGCAGACAGTAATGGTCCCAATCTCCGAGCGCCACGCTGCGTATGCGGAACAGGTGGCCGAGAAGTTAAAAGCCGCCGGAGTACGCGTCCACGTAGATGCCAGGAACGAAAAGATGAATGCCAAGATCCGCGAACACACGTTGCAGAAGGTGCCGTTCCTGCTCGTGGTGGGAGATAAGGAAGCTGAAGCGGGAGAAGTGAGCGTTCGGGTTCGGGGCAAGGGTGATGAAGGCAAGATGAAGGTTGACGATTTCACCGCGCGCGTTCGAGGTCTGATCGAAACCCGGGCTGCTCAGATATAGAGTGTTGGCAGATCGGTTTTACGTCGCCCGATCACCCGATTGCTGGAGCTCCTCAGCGATCCCGTGCGGAATTGACCGCATTGGATGCAACACGTTAAAATTATTGAGTTTGTCTGTCCTCGTCGTCCTCGTCTGAGGATTGCGGTCGCCTTCTGAGCGGCTGGTAGGAATCAGCAAGCAACTTCTACAAAGAAGGAAAAGCCTATGTACGCGGTGATCCGCGCCGGGGGAAGGCAGTTTCGCGTCGCACCCGGAGACGTAATCAAAGTTGACCAGAAGCCGGCTGAGAACGGCAATATCGAGTTTACCGATGTGCTCGCGGTTTCCGGCGAGCCTGGAACCATCGTGAAGCCGCAGAGCGGTGCCCGCGTCGTTGGTAGCGTAGTAGAGGAAGGCCGCGGCGACAAGATCCTGGTCTTCCATTTCAAGCGCAAGAAGCAGTATAAGAAGCTCCAGGGACATCGCCAGCCCTACACCGCCGTCCGCATTACCGAAATTTCTTTCGACGGACAGAAGTTTACCGCTCCTGACCTGCCGGCATCCAAGCCGAAAAAGGAGAAGAAAGAGATGGCTAGCAAGCAGACGGAGCAGAAGGCAGGTAAGAAGGCCCGCACTGGAGCCGAAGGCAAGGCGTCCAAGAGCAGCAAGAAGCGCACGGATAAGGGCACCGCTCGCGCCGCGCAGAAAAAGAAGTAGTAGCTTTCGGAGCTGCGAAGCTTCGAGGTCGCGCAGCTTAAATCAGAGCCCGAACAAGCAGTTAAGGATACTCAAAGATATGGCACACAAAAAAGGGTTAGGTAGTTCCAAAAATGGACGTGACTCGAATGCCCAGCGGCTTGGAGTAAAAGCCTTCGGCGGACAGCTTGTGAGCGGTGGCTCGATCATCGTCCGCCAGCGGGGCACGCGTCTGAAACCCGGCAAGAACGTTGGTCGCGGCAAAGACGACACGCTCTTCGCGAAGGTCAATGGTGTGATTCGATTTGTCGATCGCGGCAACTTGGGCCGTTTCGTGCACGTGGAACCCGCAGAAGCCTAGGCTTTTTGGGTTCCCTGAAGATTGCTTAGAGGCAAGGCCCCGAGCTTCGGGGCCTTCTTGTTTTCGGCGCACCAAGATCCAAGAATGTTGCTGCAATCTCGAGTCGTGTGGGGGATCCAAGCTTAGTAGCTAACAGCTTAGAAGCTGATGTTCATCGATGAAGCCAAAATTCGCGTAAAAGCCGGAGACGGCGGTAATGGCTGCATGGCCTTTCGGAGGGAGAAGTTTGTCCCGCGCGGGGGACCTTCGGGCGGCGACGGCGGACGGGGCGGCGACGTCGTCATGGAATCCAGCGAGCGTCACAACACGCTCGTGCATTTTCGCTTCAATCCGGAATACAAAGCTGAACGCGGGCGGCACGGCGAAGGCTCTAACCGAACGGGACAGGAAGGAAGTGATGTCATCTTGAAGGTTCCTGTCGGAACAATTCTGTACGACGCGGATACTGGTGAACGCATCCACGATTTCTCACGTGCCGATGAGCGTCTCGTAATCGCGCGCGGTGGACGTGGCGGACGTGGCAATCAGCATTTCGCTACTCCCACTCACCAGGCTCCGCGCGAACACGAACTTGGACGTCCGGGGGAAGAGCGAAACTACAGGCTGGAGCTGAAGCTGTTGGCCGATGTTGGCCTGGTGGGATATCCGAATGCAGGTAAGTCCACTCTGATCTCGCGCATCTCAGCTGCGCGACCCAAGATCGCCGACTATCCTTTCACCACGCTCGAGCCGAATCTAGGCGTGGTAAGCGTCGGTGAGCTTCCGGACGACGACAGTTACGTAGTTGCCGACATCCCTGGCTTGATAGAGGGCGCCAGTTCGGGCCATGGGCTAGGAACGCAGTTTCTCCGCCACATCGAACGTACGCGGCTCCTTCTGCACCTCATCGATGTCTCCGACGCGAGCGGCCGCCCCGATCCCACGCAGGACTTCAAGGTAATCATGAATGAGCTTGAAACCTGGGGCACGGGGCTTGAGCAGAAGCCGATGATTGTTGTTGCCTCGAAGATCGACAGTGCCAATTCCGAAAAGCTGGCCAGGCTGAAACGCTTCTGCTCGCGCCGTAAGCTGCCATTGATGGCCATTTCGGCGGTAAGCGGTGAAGGGATCCAAAAGCTGAAATATGCCGTGGGTGAGCGCGTGAAGGAGATTCGCGCGACGCCAGATGCGAGCAGCGAGAGCCATTCTCTTCCCGCTTAATCCCGCGACCGTAGAAACGCAGCATGCTGCGCCTCTGCTGGTGCAATAGCTTCACATCTTTTCGAGCTAGTCCCCAACGTCTCACTTTGGTAACCTCGTCTCTGAACAAATTCGGCAAACGTCGGGCATGTCGGAGCATCCTACTATTGATGGCTCTAGCGCTTGTGAGACGGCTGGAATTCTTGAAGAGGGTAGTTCCTGTAAAGATGGAGGGAAGGACCGCTGATATGAGTTTCACTATCCGTCGCCCACTCTTGATACTCATGTGGACAGGCATCGGACTCGGCGTCATCGCCGGGGCGCTCTATCTTGGAAACGAACTTCGCAAGCAGCGTCTAGCGAAGCGCATGCCCTATGAGAGCTACAGCCACGCCGGCGAAGATCGGATGCTCAACGGTACGGAATACGGCGTGGGGATCTAGTTCTTCGTTCTTTGTGTCATTCCGAGGCCGCGGTTTTGCGGCGAGGAATCCCTACCGACTCCATTGTTCTTTACGTAATGAGACAATCGATCCACGAAAACTCGTCGGCACTATAGGGATTCCTCGGCCCCAAAAACGGCCCTTCAGAATGACAGAACAAAGAACTGCTACGTAATACTGCTCCCAGTACTCGGATCAGCCACAGTACTCATCCCACGACTGACCACGTGAGGCCTCTCCCATCCTGCCAGCAATTGCCGCAGAACAAACTGCAAAATCCCACCATGTTGATAGTAAAGAATCTCTTGCGGCGTATCGATGCGCACGCTAGCTTCGAATTCTTTGATCGTGCCGTCGCCTCGTTGGGCATGCACGCTCACATGACGTCCCGAAGCGAACTTCGAATCGAGTAGCTCGCGCAACCCTGTTATCGCGTACATCTCTTCCCCAGTAAGACCAAGCGCCTCGGGATCCTCTTCGGACAGGAGCTGCAGCGGGAGAATTCCCATTCCTACCAGGTTCGAGCGGTGAATGCGCTCGTAGCTCTGCGCAATGACCGCATGAACACCGAGCAATTTTGGTCCTTTGGCGGCCCAGTCGCGCGACGATCCCGATCCGTACTCTTTTCCGGCGAGAATGATGAGTGGCACTCCGTCGTCCTGGTACTTCATCGAGGCATCGAAGATTGACATCACCTCATTCGTCGGCAGATAGCGCGTGACTCCGCCCTCGGTGCCGGGGGCGAGCTTGTTGCGAAGCCGAACGTTGGCGAAGGTTCCGCGAACCATCACTTCATGATTCCCGCGCCGGGAACCATAGGAGTTGAAGTCGTGCGGCTTCACGCCATGCTCAATCAGATACCTGCCGGCAGGGCTGTTCTGCTTAATCGAGCCGGCTGGCGAGATGTGGTCAGTGGTCACGCTGTCGCCCAGCCATGCCAGCACGCGCGCTCCGACAATGTCTTTCACCGGAGGCGGATTTACCGGCATGTCGTCGAAGTATGGAGCTTTCTTGATATAGGTTGAGTCTTTCTCCCACGCGTACGTGTCCCCTTTCGGGACTTTCAGCCTCTTCCAGTGCTCGTCGCCCTCGGCGATACTTGCGTAGTTGTCGCGAAACATAGAGGAGTCTATGCATTTGCGCACAACTTCATCGACTTCTTTCTGGCTCGGCCAGATATCACGAAGATAAACTTCCTTCCCCTGATGGTCTTTACCAAGAGGCTCGGTGAGCAGATCGTGGTCGATGCGTCCGGCCAGCGCGTATGCCACGACCAGTGGCGGCGACATCAGGTAGTTAGCGCGAACCTCAGAGTTGATGCGCCCTTCGAAGTTGCGATTGCCGGAAAGCACCGAGACAACCACGAGCTGATGATCGTCGATGGCTTTGGACACATCTGCAGGCAGCGGGCCGGAATTGCCGATGCAGGTTGTGCATCCATATCCGGCGATGCTGAAGCGGAGACGGTCGAGGAACTCCATCAGCCCAGCCTTCTTGTAATACTCGGTCACGACGCGCGATCCGGGAGCAACCGACGTCTTCACCCAGGGCGGCGTCGAGAGACCACGCTCGACCGCATTCTTCGCCAGGATTCCGGCCGCCATCATCACGTAGGGGTTTGAAGTATTCGTGCAGCTCGTGATGGCAGCGATGACGACGGAGCCATGGTCAAGATATTTGCTGACATCGACGTGGTGCTTTGCCGCAACCGGCTCCGCCACATCTGGCTTAGTGCCTTCAGAGCCGGTTGCTGTCGGATTGCCGCCTTCACCTTCCCACCGCATTACTTGCCTTGCCGCAGCTCTTGCAACTGCCGGTCCCAGCAATGACGGCAACTCATGCTTGAAATTCTCCGCCGCTTGCGAGAGGCGAACGCGATCTTGGGGACGGCGGGGTCCGGCGACGCTGGGCTCAACGGTCGAGAGATCAAGCTCCACGACTTCGGAATAGGTGGCCTGCGGTGACCCTTTGGTATGGAACAAGCCCTGTTCTTTGCAGTAAGCCTCGACCAGCGCGATTTGCTCATCGCTGCGCCCGGTCATGCGCAGGTAACGGAGTGTTTCTCCGTCAACCGGGAAAATACCGCAAGTTGCGCCGTACTCAGGCGCCATGTTTGCGATCGTCGCGCGATCGGCGAGAGGCAGCTCTGATAGGCCCTCGCCGAAGAACTCCACGAACTTTCCGACAACGCCGGTCTTGCGCAGCATCTGGGTGACCGTGAGGACTAGATCCGTAGCGGTCGAGCCTTCCTTGAGTTTGCCGATGAGTTTGAACCCGACGACCTGCGGTAAGAGCATCGATACTGGCTGACCCAACATCGCCGCCTCTGCCTCAATTCCGCCTACTCCCCAGCCGAGCACTCCCAGACCGTTCACCATCGTGGTATGCGAATCGGTGCCAACCAGAGTGTCAGGATAAGCCTGCTGGACTCCATCAACGACTTGCGAAAAGATGACGCGCGCCAGGTATTCCAGGTTGATCTGGTGGACAATTCCCATATCGGGCGGAACTACGGAGAAATTGTTGAACGCTGTCTGTCCCCAGCGGAGAAAGGCATAGCGCTCACGGTTGCGTTCGAACTCAAGAAGCGCATTCGTATGGAAAGCGTTGGGAGTTCCGAATTCGTCCACCTGCACAGAGTGGTCAATCACCAATTCAGCAGGCTGCAAGGGATTGATCGCGTTTGGATTGCCCCCAAGCCTCTTCATTGCATCGCGCATCGCAGCCAGATCAACAACTGCAGGCACGCCGGTAAAATCCTGCATCAACACGCGGGCAGGAGTGAAGGCGATTTCTCGCGAAGGCGCAGCCGTCGCTTGCCACTGCGCGAGAAAGCGAATGTCATCTTGCGTGACTGACTTGCCGTTTTCTGTACGCAGCAGGTTCTCCAGCAATACGCGCAGAGAATATGGAAGGTGCTGCGTCGATCCGCACTGTTTATCGAGAACGTTGATCCGGTAAATCTCGTACTGCCGATCGCCAACGCGCAGAGTTGCGCGCGCGCCAAATGAATTCATGATTACCACCTAGCAATTAGATGTTCCAAGAGAAGCTACGAAGCTTCAAAGCTGCGCAGCTTCGAAGCTTTCTTCAAAACTTTCCACCGAACGACTGATAAATCAGCAGCAGGTTCAACCCAATGATCACCGTGACGGTCGCATAGGCCAGCACATTTGTGCTGCGGCCGTTTGCCAGCTCTCCCATAACCTTCGTGCGCCGCGTGAGTAGGATCAGCGGCACCAGCGCAAACGGCAACGCGAAACTTAGCCCCACTTGCGAGAGCACCAGGATCTTCAGCGGATCGAGCTTCATGGCAATCACAATCAGCGCGGGGATCATCGTGATCAGCCGGCGCAGGAAGACGCTGAAGCGAATGTTCAGAAAGCCTTCGATGATTACCTGACCTGCCATCGTTCCTACGGTTGATGACGAGAGCCCGGAGAGCAACAAAGCCAAAGCAAACGCCATGGCCGAGACTCCACCCAAGAGCGGGGCGAGTGTCTGGTGCGCGTCTTCGATGGAGGTTACATGCTGGCCATGCGTAAAGAACACTGCAGCAGCCATCACGATCATCGCTGTGTTGATCAGCCATGCACCGTTCATCGCGGCAAACACATCGATGATTTCGAACTGCAGGTGCTTCAGTCGCTGCAGTCTCTGGCTGGTCGGACATCCTTCGAGCGCCTTGCGCGCGCGGTCCTGCACTAATGCGGAATGCAAATACACCACGTGCGGCATCACCGTCGCCCCCAGCATGCCCACTGCAATGTAAATGCTCTCTGACCCGATCTGCGGCACAAGGATGTGATAGCCCACCTGTGCCCAATTTGGTTTTGCCAGGAAGATCTCGATGGCGTAACAGGCGGCTATGCCAAAGACGAATGTCATGATCCCCATCTCGAGCTTCCTAAATCCATAGAGCTCTAAAGCCAGTATCAGGAAGACGAGAACCGCGGTTGCAAGTGCCGCAACCATCAGAACAGTAGATTTTTCCAGGCCATGCGCCAGCAGCCAAGGTCCGACGAGGAGGTAAAATCCCAGCGCAGCTCCTAGGAATTCAGCCAGGTCAGTGGCTAGCGCCGCCAGCTCAGCCGCAACCCACAGAAACAGATTCATTCCCCAAGAGAAATTGTCCCGACAGTTCTGGGGAAGCGTTCGTCCGGTGGCGATGCCAAGTTTTGCCGATAGGTACTGAATCAGAATCGCCATGGCGTTCGACCACAGCAATACCCAAAGCAGCGAATACCCAAATCGCGTCCCGCCTTCGATGTTGGTGGCGAAGTTTCCTGGATCGATGTACGCGACGCTAGCAACGAATGCTGGTCCGAAGTAGTACCAAAGCTCCCCGCTACGAAAGGCAGGCAAAGCCTTGAACCTAAGACTCCAAACCTTATTCGCTGGTGTAGACGTGCTGCTGCTCATTTCAGTCGCCACAACAGATGAAAATCGCTGTTGATGGGGAACAAGTTAGTATAGGGCAACAGGCGACATGCAGCAGGCGCTAGGGTAAGAGCACAATCGGTTTTGCCTATTGCGTCTCACCTGTTGCTTATTGCCGCCTCTCTGCATCTATATTGTTCGCATGCCCATAACTCGAATTGCCGGCGTTCTTCTGCTTCTCGTTTCCAGTTTGGCCGCGGCACAGCAGTCCCAGCCCTTTAGCAACGACCAAGTGTCGTCAAAGTTGCGGGAGCTCTATCCCGAGAATGCCGATGCAAAGAAGGAGATCGCCGAAGCGCTTGCGGCGGCTGCTAAGGACCACAAGCACGTGCTGCTGGTCTTCGGCGCCAATTGGTGCTTTGACTGCTTTGCCCTGGATTACCGCTTCCACCAGACGGGGATTCAGCCGATCCTGGACAAGAACTACCACGTCGTGCACGTGGACATCGGCCGCAACGACAAGAACGAAGATCTTGTGAAGAAGTACAACATACCGATCGAGAAAGGCATACCCTCGCTGGCTGTCCTCGACACCAAGGGCCACACACTGTACACCACCGGCGAATTCGAGTCGGCGCGGAGTACCGATCCTCAAGTGATCGTAAGGTTCCTCGACACGTGGAAACCTAAACAGAGCTGATATCGCGGCAATGCGTTCCACAAACAATTAAAGAAGCTCCAGCGCTTTTCTGACCATCCACTGTCGGGTAGTCGAGAAAAACCTGAATGGATTCTCGCTTCTTAGCCTTCCTTGGCATCGCCGCCCTGCTGACCATCATTCCGGGAGCCGACACCGGGCTAGTCACCAAAAACGCAATCGCGCGCGGGCGTACTGCTGCATTCTTTACGACCTTCGGTATCTGTTTAGGCTGCCTATGCCACGCAACCGCATCTGCGTTGGGGTTGTCAGTTGTACTTCGTGAATCCCCTCGCGTCTATGAGTGGGTAAAGCTCATTGGCGCCGGATATCTGGTCTACATCGGAGCTCGAGCTCTGTGGGCAGCGCGGACGCCTTATGGTGTCGAGCATGGAATCGCCTTCGCAGTTAAGGAACGCCGTGGAGTCTGGGTTAGCTTCGTCGAGGGATTGTTTACCAACCTCCTGAACCCAAAAGTTGCCGTTTTCTATCTGACTTTCCTGCCGCAGTTCATCGCACCGGGAGAGAACGTGCTCCACAAGTCGCTGTTCCTCGCGAGCATTCACGTTCTTATGGGATTGACCTGGCTCTGCAGTTACGCGATGTTGCTGGACCGAATGAGCGCGGTGCTCACCCGACCTTCGGTGAGACGCAAACTTGAGGCATTTACCGGCGCGGTTTTGGTGGTTTTTGGGCTGCGGCTGGCGATGGAACGTAGATAATTTGCGAAGCGTCTCGCTGGAAAAACGCAGTCGAGATCGGTGACAATACCGTCAAAGCACGTTCTTACGAACCAACGGGTAGGCTGACCAAGGAAAACCCACGAATGAAGACGGTATTCGTCGTAGGCGCGGGACCGGCAGGACTCTTCGCGGCACAAAAAATTGCGCAAGCTGGGCATCAGGTTGTAATCCTCAACCGCGACATCAAACCCGGCGGCTTGGCCGAATACGGAATTTATCCCACCAAAGACAAGATGAAAGTTGGGCTGCGCAAGCAGTTTGCCAAAGTGCTGGCTCTGCCCAATGTGCACTACCTCGGGCATGTTTGTGTTGCCGAGCACGGGTGCCTCTGCATCGATGAGCTCCGCCAGTTCAATCCCTCGGCGATAGTTTTTGCGGTAGGTGCGCAGGGAACGAAAAAGCTGGGGCTTGAGGGCAGTTCTGCGCGCGGCGTGTATTCTGCCAAAGACTTCGTCTACTACTACAACCAGCTACCCCCATTTGCGTCACAGGACTTCTCGACCGGAAAACGCGTCGCGGTGATCGGCATGGGAAATGTAGCCATCGATCTTGCCCATTGGTTTCTTGTCGACGCACCCGAGAAACCGGATGAGGCGATCATCGTAGCGCGGCGAGGGCCCTTCGAAGCGAAGTTCGACCAGAAAGAGTTCGCATTTGTAGATAAATATCTCGACCGCGAAGCCTTCCGGCAGGAGTTGCTTCGAATTCAGCCTCAACTGGAAGCCGTAGGTCAGGACATCAACAAAGTTGCTGAAGAGACGTTTCCCATTTTGGCAAAACAATATGCCGACCCTCCAGGATCAAGTCGACTGCTGTTTCGCTTCCTGAGCTCACCATCCTCGATCCATACCAACGCGAATGGTCGAATCGACCGACTCCGGATAACCGAGAACATCTTAGTTCAGCGCGATGGCAACATGGCCTGCAAGGCTACCGAACAAACTGCAGATCTCGATGTGGACACGATGATTTTCGCTATCGGAGATGCCGCAGATCCTGGTGTTGGCCTGCCCTGTGGACCTGAAGGATATCTCATCAATCCCGATACTACTGATCCACACCGCGCTGCTTACGAGGTTTATGACCAGGAGCGGAGCTGCGCGATGGAAGGCATTTACGTCGTAGGTTGGGCACGCAAAGCCAGCGAAGGATTAGTCGGCATCGCACGACATGACGCGGAGGTCGGCGCAGTACACGTCCTCAAATACCTGGAAGGCGTTCCCGAAAAGGTATCGGCCACTCCCGCTGAGATCAAGCGGGCGATTGAATCGAAGGGCGTTCGCGTTGTCGGCAAGTCAGACCTCGAGCACCTGGCGAAAGCGGAAGAAGAACAAGCTCGTGCCAGAGGCGTTGCATGGTTCAAGTTTTCTGAGGATGAGGCGATGCTGGCGTCGATCGACGAGCAGAAAGAACGTTCCGGAGGCGCAGTCGCAACGGCTCAAGCTGATTAAGCGAGCGCCGTGCGAGCCACTTTGTTCAGCGCTGCTCCGGCGCGATTTTGCCTGTAACAAGAAAGTTACACCCCTAAAAAATATGGAGCACCCGCGGGCGGACAGGTCCGCGAACATCCGAAAATTGGCCGGTATTTCACTAAAATGAATACCCCAAGGTTCAGGTTCCCATAGAGGTACCGGCCATACTCGACGATTCCCGTTAGTAACTTCCGTCACTCCGAGCAACAGCACAATAATCATCCCTGTGAGTCGCGATCAAACACTTCTGGCGCTTACCGTAGTGGGGATTGCCGTCGGTATATTCATGCTGCGTCAGGCCAGTGGTCAGTCGAGTGCCGCAGAGGCAAGCGCCGCAGCTCCAACTTACGCCAGCGCTCCTCCGCCAACTCCTGCGGCATCTCCCCTCCCTGAAAACAACGCCTCTGGAATCGCCTTTGAGATAACCCCGAGGGACCGTTCTGCCGACGAAAGGGAGATCATCAATTACGCAAAGAGTGCGCCGGTTTCGATGCTCGATTCCTCGCTCCCTCATCAATCGGCTGGATATTGGATCCCACGAGCGGCGGGTGCTTACTCCCGATTGCGGTGGGAAGTGAATGACTGCCGCACTCGTCGCAGGTACAGCGACTCCATTCCGCTTTGCGCACAGGCCAATATTGAATTTACGAATGGCACCAGATTCGAAGCTCTGGTAATGGTTGGATCGCGCCCTCTCGATTCTGCTAAGCCGGTGAAGTATGTCCAGCCTTCGCTTCTCTGGGCCTTTTACAAAAGGCCGCGTGGAGCCGTTGTGCCCGCCCCACTGGGACTGCTGCAGCGATTCGGCCAAGAAGGAAATTAGGCTCCTCCCGCCAACTCAGCCTGAGTCGGTCCTTAATCCTGGTTGTATTCTGTCCCACTATGTCCAACTACATCGGTGCCATCGACCAGGGCACGACGAGCACCCGTTTCATTGTCTTCGACCGCTCCGGACGCATCGTTGCCTCGGCGCAGAAAGAGCACGAACAGATCTACCCCCGGCCAGGGTGGGTCGAACACGACGCTGAAGAAATCTGGCGCCGCACTTTGCAGGTGATCGAAGAAGCCATGGCCGAACGCGCACTGCGCGCCAAGGACTTCGCTGGAATCGGAATTACCAATCAGCGTGAGACCACCGTGCTGTGGGACCGCAAGACGGGCGCTCCCGTAGCGAACGCGATTGTTTGGCAGGACACGCGCACGGAGCAATATCTCGCTCAGTTCGCCGCCAGCGAGGATTCGGTCCGGCGTAAAACGGGATTGCCGCTCTCAACCTACTTCAGCAGCCTGAAAATACGGTGGCTGCTCGACAATGTCGCAGGCCTGCGTAGCAGGGCTGCATCAGGGGACATTCTGTTCGGCACCGTGGACACATTTCTGGCATGGCGCCTGACCGGCGGAGCTCACGGGGGCACACACATCACGGATGTCACGAACGGCAGCCGCACGCAACTGCTGAATCTGCGTACGTGTGCGTGGGATGACGAACTCCTTCAGACGTTCGATATCCCTCGGCAAATCCTGCCGCAGATTTGTCCCAGTTCGAAACAGTACGGCACAGTGTGCTTCAAGGTCCTCGACGGAGTCCCGCTGGCCGGAGTTCTCGGCGATCAGCAGGCGGCGCTCGTCGGCCAAACCTGCTTTCGTCGCGGCGAGGCAAAAAATACCTACGGCACCGGATGCTTCTTGCTCCTGAACACCGGCACAGAACCCGTATTGTCCAAGCACGGGCTGCTCACTACCATTGCGTACCAATTGGGGAAGGAACCGCCACGATACGCCCTCGAAGGCAGCGTGGCGATTACAGGCGCTCTGGTGCAGTGGATGCGTGACAACCTGGGGCTGATCCAGTCCAGCGCCGATATCGAAACCCTTGCGCGCACCGTAAACGACAACGGCGGAGTCTACTTTGTACCCGCCTTCTCCGGTCTGTTTGCTCCCTACTGGAAAGCAAACGCCCGCGGCGTAATCGCCGGGCTCACGCGCTACGCCAACAAGAGTCACCTTGCGCGCGCAGTACTCGAGGCTACTGCCTTTCAGACTCGCGAAGTCGTAGAAGCCATGGAACAGGACAGCGGAAAGCTGGTCGACACTGTGCGGGTGGATGGAGGCATGGTGGCGAACGACCTGCTCATGCAATTCCAGGCCGATATCCTGAATCGCGAGATCGTATTGCCCCGCGTAAGGGAGACAACCGCCCTGGGTGCGGCCTTCGCCGCAGGACTCGCGGTCGGATTCTTTAAAGATCTTGACGAACTTCGCGCCACCTGGTCCATCGACCGCCGCTGGAATCCGCAGATGGACTCCAGCACTCGCGAAAACCTCTACAGCAATTGGAAAAAAGCCGTGACGAGGTCTATGGATTGGATTGAATGACAGTTTCGACAAACGTAGCGCCGCGCTGTTTGTATTCGACAATAAAAACGGCCCTGCTTGCGAGGCAGGGCCAAGGGGCAGTGCAAACTTGGTCTATTGCGGTGGCGGCGGCATTGGTCCCGGCTCGCCTTCATGGTGCTTGAAGAACATCTTCTGCATTCTTTCCTTTGTCACGGCTTGCAATTTTTTCCACTGGTCAGGCTGGAGAACACCGCGGAACGCGAGCGACATCACGGTAAATTCGTTTTCCATTGCATTGCGTTTTTGCTGAAGGATTGAAAGCTGCTGAAGCACGGCTCCCTGATCTGGCTGATCTTGCTCTAAAAGGTCGCTCAGCTTTCCTTCTTCGATCTCGACGTCACCCCGAGCCTGAATCAACTTCGTGCGATGGTTGGCGAAGATCTGATTGAGCTGCTGCTTTTGCGGGTCGGTGAGATTAATAGCCTGCGCAATCTCGGAATTGCGCCACCAATCATGTCCCAAGGCCGGCATGCCAGGCATACCGCCCATGCCCATCATCCCCATTTTGTGTTCGCGGACGCCCTTATCGGGTGGTCCTGGATTTTCCGTCTGAGCGACAGCAATTGCAGCCGTTAGCAAAACCAGGCTTAAAAAGTAAGACAGTTTTTTCATTGTTGGGTCCTTGTGCGTGCGTGAGAAGTGCTGTGAGTCGTACCTTCGTCGAGGCCGCCCATCTCGCCCACCAGCAGGCTGGCGGGTTGCAGCGCCTCTGGCAAATCCTGATCGAGCCGGGCTTCAATGTCGCTAATCAATGCTGCGTCCGAAATCGTGGGCTTCGCAGATGCTGAGTCTGTTGCTGGGGCGCTCCTGAAATTCAAAACCAGGAAGATTACGAGAATCAGCGCAAGCGCTGAAGTCGCCAGCGCAAAACCGATATTCCGCCCGGCGGTCTTTTTGATCTGGGCTTCTAGAATTCGCTGCTGAATGCTGCGCGACTGCCGTCCCCAATCAAGGGCAGAGCGGCCTCCGCTGTAGCAAACGTCCTGTTTGAGGCTCGCGAGCTTCTCGCGATAGATAGACATCTGCTCCCAACACTCCGAACATATCTCCAGGTGACCCGCAGTCCGCGGATTCCGTTCGCCGGTTGCTGCCGCGGTAAGCTCTTCGTCGCTGAGGTGAATGGAAATCACTGCTATTCTCCTTCCCGCCAAGTGCGCATATTCATCATCGCGCGGTGCAAGTGGGACTTCACTGTCCCAGGTCGGCGGTTCGTGGCCTGGGAGATTTCTTCGATGGACATTCCTTCTACGGCACTTAGCAACAGTGCCTCGCGTTGCGGCGTAGTGAGTCGCTGAACGCGCTGCGATACGCGCTCCAGGCGTTCGCGCCGAAGCAGATGCTCCTCTGGCGTCGAAGCCGGATCCGGCACCTGTTCGGCCTGGTTCTGCTCCGTCTCAGAAGCATCAAAGCGAATCAGCTTGCGCCATAGCGCAAAGCGGCGATTGCGAAAATGATCGCGGACGAGGTTGATCGCAATCCGCGCCAGCCAGGTGAATACCTGACACTCGCCGCGAAAGCCCTTCTGCTTCTGGAAAGCGCGGATAAAGCATTCCTGCGTAAGCTCTTCCGCCAAGTCAGGCTCCCCCGTCTGCGCCAGCACAAGGCGGTACACCCTCTGCTGGTACAAGCGTATGACCTCGTCAAAATCGGCGAATGGCGACTCCGCTTCCGTCTTCGCCCCCGCCGGCGCCGCCGCTTGCAGCATATTCATCGTTTCGGATGAACTCCCTGTCACTTGATATGGACGAATTCCTAGGGGGTGAGTTTACGTGAACTCAACCTTTTCCGCGTGCAGAGGGGCACTAGAGGCGCGACCAATTAGGGCGCAAACCCTTGGATTTCCAACATATTTGGGGTTTACTGGCCATCATGGGGGTATTTGCGACTTTAATCCGATTGCAGGAGGTTGCGGTCTTGGACATTTTCCACAGCGAACGACGGATGCATGCTTGACGCGGCCCTTTTCCTGGCGTGATGATGCCTGCGACCAATTACCTCGATCGCGTGGCTAAGCAGAAGCGAATCTAGAGCAACGGATTGGCCAACATAGAGCGACGGTCTCATAATCCGTTGTTCTAGAAATCAAACTTCACCCGCATTTCCACAGCCCAACTGAAGATCCAGGCTACGGATACCGCTGGCGAATCCTTACGGTGCGATCGAGCTCATCCACTACCTCAAGCACCTTCAACCGCAGATCACGATCGAGGCTTCCCGTCTTCAACCAATCGTGAACTTCAGCATCGGCCGCGGCGGATTGCTGTCCTCCGATGAATGCTCCGAGCCAGGCGAGCAGGAAGAAGATCTTGCGCTCCCGCTTCACCTGCGGCAAAGCCTCGAGCGCGGGATTTAAGTACGACGACGTCAGCTCGGATTGATTCCAGTAGTTGAATGCCGGCAAACTTTGCTCAACCCAATCCTCTGGGCGGTTGGCATTGTGCAGATAATCGTCGAAATATTTCTTTTTAGCTGCCCCGTCGGGACGCGCGGCGTCGGCAACATAGGCGTACTTCAGGCCATCGCCTGAATGGTCGCGCTCTTTTTCTGACAAAAGGACTTTTTCTCCGTCACCATCCGAGAGCGCGATCAACGAAGTCACCATATTCCAGCGATCAAGAGGACGAAGTTGCACACCAGGAACCTGGCTGGACCCGGAGAGCAATTGCTTCAGTCCGCTTCGGCCCGATGGAGTTTCGGCCACAGCTCGAAAGAATCGGAACCAAATAATGCGCATTCCTTGGTCCGGCGCGTGTTGCATTCGATCCGCGGCCATGGTTTCGAAGCTTGCAACGAATTCGGCACGCGTTTGTGAACTTACATAGCGATGCAGTGCAGTAACAGTGCGGGCAGTGAGCGACTGGGCTAAAGATTCGTCTTGCTCGCCGGGAAGAAAATGACGAGTCAGGGACAGGTAGTCCCAGGGGGCCATTTGAACTTCGCGCACTGAATCCCACAACGATCCCCATAAGACCGTCCGCTCGAACAGATTTGCGATATTCCCAATTCGGTTTTCAACGATTCGTCGGCTCTCACGATCAAGGAGAAACCGCCCATATGCGTAGTCTTCCTCGTTGGCGAAAACGAGCGCAGGACAAGGCTTGCCGATAGCCTCCGAAATCTCTGCCTTTGCCCCGGCGAGCTCTGCGCGAATGCGTAACGGTGGAGCATGGTGATCGCTCAGCAGAATCTGGGTCGCGATCGGCCATACACCGCCCTCGTTCAGCACATCGTGCTGGCTGAGAGAAAAATGTTCAATTCGTCCCGATTTACAGCTCCAGAAAACATCCACCTGCGGCATGCCGCGTCGGCGAATCCAGGCGCGCGCCCATTCCTCCAGCGATCTTCCCGAGGCCCTCTCCAGAGCCTTCACCAGATCGCTCCACGCGGCGTTCCCATACTGGTGCTCTTTCAGATAGATCCGCAATCCGCCACGGAAATGCTCATCGCCCACGATGAAGGCGAGTTGCCGCAGCAATCCCGGCGCTTTGGAATACACGATGGCTCCATACGCGGACTTTGCATTCTGCAAATTATCGATGTCCTGGTAGATCGGAGTGGTTCCGAGAGTGGAATCGATAGCATAAGCCGCGGGCTTCATGGCCAGGTAGAAGCGCTGCCAGACGTGTTCCTCTGGTTTGAGCCGATCGAGCGCGCGATACGCCATATACTGCGCGAAACCCTCCTTCAACCATAGATCGTCGAACCAACGCATGGTAGTGAAGTCGCCGAACCATTGATGCGTCAGCTCGTGGAGGCTGAGCAGGTCGCGGCCAATCAAATCACTGTGCGTGGGTGCCGTGCGAAACAAGACAGACTCTTCCCGGAGAAACGTCGCTCCCGCGTGCTCCATGCCGCCATACGCAAATCCCGGAATCAGCACCAGATCGTATTTGGGAAAAGGAAAGGGCTGAGCAAAGTAGTCGCCGAGGAATTTCATGCCCTCGGCGGTGATCTGTTGCAGCTCGGGAGCCTCAGCGACCGCTCGTTCATATTGCGAGTTGCGCACATAGACGCCAGGCAATCCGGCTGTCTCATGCACTTTGCGGAACGGACCAGCGGCGAAGGCAAAGAGGTAGGTGCTGATCGGCTCGGTTTCGGAAAAAATCTCTGTCCGATTGCCGGGAATGCGATCCCAGCTTTTGGATGAAGTATTCGAAACAGCGATCCAGTTGTTTGCAATGTCTAGGGTTAGAGTGAACCGCCCCTTCAGATCCGGCTGGTCGAAACAAGGAAATGCCATGCTTGCATCCATCGGCACAAAGAGCGTGTAGAGGTACTCGCTGCCATCATCCTTGTCTTCGTATCGAGTGATCGCCTTGCCTGCAGGGGCAACCGGTGACTCGAAATCGAATGCAATGTGATTCTCGCCTCCTCGCAGCTTCTCTTGCGGCAGCAGAATGTGTCCGTTCTCCGCCTGTATCGGCGTATCCCTGTCATTGATCAGCAGCTTATGCACCGTACCTTCGCGATAATCAATCAGCAGGGGTGCAGCCGACTGTAATCGGAATGTCAGGTCCTCATGTCCGGCAGTCGTGGAGGCGTGCGGGACGAGTGTGAACTGCAGCCGGTAATGCAGATCGGAGATGAGGCGCGCCCGCTCCTGCGCCAACTCACGAGGAATGCCGCTCGGGGTCGTACAAAAAGAAAAAACCGGCAGGATAGCCAGAAGGCAGCTCAGAAGACGGCAGCGCATACGCCAGCAGTGTAAATCGTTGCGCAAACAAAAAAGGCCGCCCGCACGATGCGGACGGCCGAAAAACATTTGGTAGAAGAGCAGCATGCTGCGTCTCTACCATCCTCAATCGCAGCACCCCGCAGGCTTGGGCCTGGACGCCTCCTCGCAAGAAGCAGCATGCTGCGCTTCTACTTTTCTTCTTCGCGGCGCCGTGCATCGCGGCCGTGGATCATCGCCAAGCAGTCGCCCGCCTGAGACCATGTAATTCCCCGCGCCGAACGCCGCTTCCACCGCCCGTCGTTTGGCGAAGTCGCTGACTGAGGTGTAGTGCTGCTGCATCCGCGTGCTGATGTGTCCCGCCATGCTGAGGATTACCGGAATGGGAACGCCGGCTTCGGCCATGCGCGTGATCGCAGTGTGTCGCAGATCGTGAATTCGCAGCCAGGGCACCCCCGCAGCCTGCCGCACCGCTTCCCAAGCCTTGCGGATGCCGCTGTTCGACATCGGCCGCTCGAGATCCCACCGGATCGGCGATACACGGAATGGCATTAAATGATGATGAGGACTCACAGCGCCCAGGCTTCGCGCACGCTCAATGAGCCTGGTAACGGCCCACACTGCTTCGTCGTGCATCGGGATGGTGCGGATGCGATAGCGATTCTTCGCGTGCTCGCGGCGAATGTGCAGGGTCTTACTGTAGAGATTGATATCGCCCAGACGAATGCCGCGCATCTCGCAATTCGAGGCCGAGGTCGCAAGCGCCAGCAGCGAATACCAGTACACCAACTGCCACTCCGCCCGGCTTGACACTGCACCAAGAAACATCTTCTGCTCTTCCGGCGTCATCGCCCGAGCGACATCAGCTTGCTCGGGCTGCAGCCGCTCATAGCATTGCTCCAGCTGCTGACTCCACACGCCAGCACGCTTCATGATCCTTACGAGAGTGCCGACTTCTTGATTGATCTTGTTTGCGCCGCATGTCTCGGCGCGTTCGCGTTGATACTCGCGCAATAAGCCAATATCAATGTTGTTCAGCGGCACGGTGCCGAACTTGCGGTTGAGCGCTCGAATGTATTGCAGCAGGTCCATCAGAGTTCGAGGAGAGATGTAACGAGCCCGGCTGCCCGGCGACATAGTCCGCGAGTTAAGCCACACGTCGGCAGCTTCGGCAAAGGTGAGTTCTGGGTGGAGTGAGTCATGCATGGTCTGGTCTGCCCTTCCGGCCGGAGAGAACGCCGGCCCGTTCTGCACCGCATTGCTGGGCGTGCCTTGTCTGCGAAACGCTTCGCCAGGAGCGCTCCGCCATGACCAGCAGCTTAGTTATTCGCCTTTTGTTCGTCAATCCACAAGATGTAGTGGCTGCCTAAATATATATCTATTAGATATTACATTTACTTATCGCCAGACACTGTCCTTCCTGATTGCAACATTGCAAATGCTCCGGTTGTGATGGCCAGAGCAGCGCTGTCTTTTCCCTCGTGATAGAGACTCATGGCGGAGAGTACAAGCAATATTGCCCATACGTTCGTGTGGACTCCGTTCAACACTCCCACTGCGGCGTTGAAGGTGCCAAGCAATTCCTGAACTGCTTCCGTGAGCTTGGTCATCGTTGAGTCCTCCCAACTGCATATCCCAGTCCGCCAAAAATCGCTCCCCATTTTGCAATCCGCACTGTTCTCTGCCAAATGGAGCCGCCCTTTGCCGACTTTTTCGCCGCATTGAGCTCAACCTTCTGGCGCGAGATGATCTCCTGCTGATCTTTGAGTTCGCTCTCGATCTGATCTCGCTCCACGGAGCATTGCTTGCAGGAGATGGCGTACTGTGCCAGTTCGATCTCCTGCTGTTTCGTAAGGAGCGCGCTAGGCGCATCCGGCGGAGACTTCGGTGTAAGCGGCGCCATTTGCTGAATCGGTGACTGCATGGGCACGAGTTCACGGATCACCTCACGCGCCCGCTGCGGAGTGGACGCAAGTGCCTTCCGCTGGTTGTCCAGCGCGGCGATCTGAGCAAGCGCATCGTTGCGCGCGGCCGCAATTCGTTGCTCCAATCCGCTGATATCCGACTGCTGCGTTTCGATGACAGCATCGCGATGAGCATCCTCACGAACGTGATCGCGCCATGCGGCGCCCACAATCACAGTTCCAAGACAGAGAATGAGAAACAAACTGAGATAGAGCTTGTGAAGGTTCATCGGAATCCTCAGAACTTGTGGCACAGGCGCCCTCGCCTGTGTACGGCGCGTCGGACACAGCGGCGGGGCTGTGCCACAACACGTCGTTGTTTGTGAAGCAGGAGACCTAGGCTTTAGCTCTAGCGAGCCAGCCGTGAAGATACTGCTCAGCATCCGGGCGTACGGCTGCAAGATGCTGATAAAAGCTGGCGCATGATTCGCGAAGGTGAACAGCCAAAAGCGCACCGTTCGCTCGATTGATTGCCGCGAGGGTGCGTGCTCCGTAGATTCCGTCTTCACGCAGTTGGAATTCCATCGCGTTAAGTGCCTGCTGGCAGAGAACGATTGCCTGGCGTGCACCCATGTTCACGGCCATATCGAGAAGTTTGGTCGCGATCGCCTGGTCACTAATCTCATCGCCGCGAATCGCCCGCCAGTACTCTGATCGGTAGATCTCACGAGCGCGCTCCACAGCTGACTCCGAGGACCCGTTATAGAACTCGTCGCCCAGTTGCGGATGAAAGCGTTCGGCGATGCCAAAGCGCGTTCGTCCCCCCGAATCGTTCGTGACCACGCCGCTCAAATGCGGATCTTCATTGCGCAGCACGAAGACAAGAGCTTCTTCAAAGTTCGCCATGGCTTTGTGTTCAACGCGACTGTCGTCGCAACTCCTGCTGGATGGCATCAAGGCTGCGCTGCATTTGCTCGAGCCGCTGATCGAGCATGCGATCACGCACCTCCTGCTCCTGTCGCGGCACAACATCGCGATCGAAGCGCTGCTCCAACCTGCCCTCAACGCGTTCCACATCGGTCATGCGCGCCGATAGCGTGGCGAAGTTCGCAATCCATCCGCCAAGAAGCACTCCCACGACAACCACCGTATGCGCATTCACCTTCAACCAGCCGCCAAACAGCTGGAAGCGGCGTTCGCCACGACTGGATAGATCCTTCCTCGTTGTAACGGACATTTTCAGCTCCTAACCTCGTGAAATTCACACAGCGGGCAAGAGGCGTGACAAGAAATGCGAGCAGAGCGTCAGCCGATTACTCCAGCACTGATTTCCCGAAAACATTACTGTCATCCCGAAGCGCCGGTTTGTGGCGCGAGGGATCTGCTTTTGACTTCTACGGAAGGAAGTTTGCTGAGATGAAAAACAGATTCGTCGCGCCAAAGCAGGAGCTGCCACTGCGACTATCCCCTGGTTTACTGCGGCTCGACTTCGACTGTCGCATTGATCAGCTGTGCCTGCGTAGTACAGCCGGCAGCCGTATACATCAGCTGAATGGTGTCACCAGCATTGACCGCGAAGTTAAGACCGGTAGCAGATCCCGAGCCAGAGCCGTTCGGCACAGTTGCCGCTGTGCTGTTGCTGCTGGCCGCTACGTCATGAACAAAGAACTGCGTCGCTGTCGTACAACCTGCGGCCGCAGAAAGGGCGATGACATTGATCGTTGTGATCTTCAGCGGTGTGCTGTTGCTCCATTGTGCGAACACGATGTTGGGATTATTGCTGGTGGCTCCGAGGTATCCATTCCATGCGATTCTCGGATTCTTCGTCATGTTCCCATCGCCGTTAATGTTCAAACTGGGAACCGCAAGCGCGTTGCTTCCCGTAAGCGTCAATCCTTGCGCTGTGACTGGGCCCTGGAAAATCGCGCCGCCAGTTGAATCTATATTGAACGGATTAGCGCCCGCCGCGCTACCTGTCTGATCGTTGTAGCAAACCGTATTGCTTGGACCCGGCACCATTTGGTCAGCTGGAACTGTCGCAAGCAACTTCTCCGTGCCGGTAGTTGTTGATTCGTAGATTGCGTACTGCTGCGCTCCAGCCACCGGGACCGCACAAGCTTGATTCACAGCTGAACTCAAGAGCGATGCCGCTTGAGCCGCACAGCTCGTCTCAGCAGATGCGGGTCCGATGATTCCACTCACGAGGCCGGCGATCTTGTAGAAGTACGTGGTCGTGCCCGACCCGGAAAGCTTCGCACACGTCGGCGAAGACGGCGCGCCAATCGAGTTCACCAGCAGCTCGCCGAAGATCCGACTCTTTCCCAGAATGGTTGTGTTGTTGCACTCAATCGAATCGGGATCGCCGCCGAAGTAAACCATGTCGGTGTGGCAGCGTTGCCCTTGTCCGACGTTCAACGTCCAATCGCGCTTCACCCACTGCGAATGCCGGAAGTCGGGGTACGTCAGTTGCAGGTTCTTGAAATTTGCCATCGGTGGATCGGGAACATTCGCCGAAACATCCGCTCCGTTCTGCACCAGGTTCGGACCATTCGCTGCTCCCGCCACATACCAGTTCATGTTGATCGGAGCGGTCGTCGCCGGCACGACTCCGAGGACATTAGGCATCACGTTCTGATCGCCGGCAACGGAGATGTTCGGACCGAAGTTCATGCCGCTGAAGTCGATGATCTGGCCGCTCTTAATTGTGCTGCTGGTTACCTGCCAGTTGATTTGCCCATGAAGGAAGATGGAGATGTTATCGACCGCCGAGGTCTGCGCGTCCCCACAAAGAAAACGATGGCCCCCTTCGGAAGAGTAATGTTGCAGATCGAGAACGATTCCCAGATTCGTTCCGCTGTAAGTCGTGTCTCCAAGCACGATGTCACAGTCAGAGGCATTCGAGATGTCCGAGTCACGCACGATAATGTTGGCATTCGCTTTGATTCCGACGGCGCAGCCGAAACACATGTAGCGATCGAGCAGCAGTTCCGCGGACTGGTTGGCGAACTGGTAGAAGCCGATATCTGCTCCAACTACCATGTCGTTCGCAAACATCATCTGGTCGTTATTTGCGTTGGGCTGGTCGAAGAAGAAGCCATACTGGAACTGCGCACACTGATTTAGCGTGAACGAGCCGGTGAAACAACTATTCGCCTCAGGATCGCTGCCGTTAGCGCCGCCGGTGTACCAGGGACCAATCAGGTTGTCGAAAAAGCGGTTGTACTGCGTATTGTGATTCTGGCCCGAAGCAGCCTGCTGCAGCCGCACGGCCGCGCGCTGCTTGTTGCCCGAAACGCCGAAGATGTGTATGCCCTTCAGGCTGCTGAACTGCGCGCCCGCGATATAGAGCGCATCCGTCGGGCTGGAATAATTGGTATTGACCAGGAAAAATCCGCAGCCCTGTTGCGCCGCCGCAGAACTCAGGTTTCCCGGTCCAGGAGAGGTCAGCTCGACCGCTTTGTTCTGAATATTGATCGCGGCCGAGGTCATGTACAGACGCCCGCAGTAAACCGAAATGGGATTCAGCCCCTGATCGGTGTTCGGTGCGAGTGCCTGCAAAGCCGAGTTGATATTCGAGGTATCATCCGATCCATAGAGGATGGAAAGGCCGCTCCGGGTCAGAGATGGCGCGATGTTCGTCGTCAGAACAATCGTGGTCGCGTTGGCCACACTCGCGATTGTTCCTGCCAGCGCGAGAGGCGGACCAGAAGTAATCGTGATGCTTGGAGTTCCGGTGCATCCCGATCCGGCGTAGATCACGCTGATCGATGCCACGGTGTTGCCGGTCGCATAGTTCGATCCCGACAAGTTGACTCTGAGTTCGGGGATATAAGTGCACGTCAGGCCGCTGATTGTTGCAGTCGGGCGCGTTAGGTACCCCGACCCCGCGGCAGTGACACTCGGCGTAGCGATCGCGCCGCCGGAGAGCGTAGTTGTTGCCGTTGCGCCTGATCCGTTTGCCCGAGCACCGAAGAGCACAACCAGCTTTCCCACATCGGTACTGCTGAAGTTAGCCCCCGTGCAAATGACCGAGTAGCTGGCATTGGTCGAGTTGCAGGCAGAGTTCAGATAGACGGCATCGCCCTTCGTGAACTGATCAAGGTTTAGCCACGGCGAAATCGGAATCCAGTGGGTCTGAAGATAGTTCTGAATGAACGGGCCGCGCTGTTCATCGCTTACCACCTGGAGCGTGCCGTAAGCAGCCGAGCCGGGCAATCCCGAAAAGGGAGCTGATCCAAACACGTACGTGCCGCTCACAGCACCGGTCACACTAAGATTCCCGTTGACCGTAAAATTGCCCGAAGTGCTCGTTGCCCCGGGAGCGCTCACGAGTCCTGGATACTGCGGCGCATATTGATCCAGATTGAACGATGCGCCGCTGAAAGTAACCGCCGTGTACTTCAGCACTGGCTGGCTGGTGGCGGAGTCCGTCACTGTCACACGGTAGTAGATTCCCTGCGGTTGCGTGTTCTGCGGATTCGGAACCAACAATGCTGCGCTTGCGCCGTTGGTTACAGAGACACAGAAAGGACGCGCCAGCACCTGTCCGCCGCCGCCTACCTGGAAGCTAATGGGAATATCGTTCTGATCGGTACCCAGGAAGCACAACGTTCCCGAAGCCAGCTTCTGCTGGTTGAGGTCTGTCAGATTTGAGCTGGAAACCGAAGTCCAGTTCTGTGCGCGCGCGCTGACCGCCAGACACGCGATCGCCAAAGTTATGAACAGCTTTCTCATCGATCCACCTGCTCGTACCGGCGTTGCTTGCTCAATCCTGTCGGGGCTACCGTCGCAGCTTTGAATGCCGCGAAGATATTTGCGTCGTTCACGCTGTTGGTCCACGTCAATGTCGTAGTTACTGCGGATTGCGTAGTGCTCACGATCTTGTATTCCATCGTGGTTCGCGTGGAAGTGGCGTTTGCCGGAAGTGTGTAACCGGATCCCGCAGTGGGACTTGTGACCGCTCCGCTCCAACGCACTGCGAACAACAGAATGTCCCTGGCGCTGGTCGTACTCAGCGAACCGCTTGTAGCCGTGGTGGTGGTGGCTTGGCCACTGTTTACGCTGGAATCTTCGGCTCCGGAACTTGCAATGCCGGCAAGCTCAAAGACCGTCGCACCCAGCGTGGCACTCAACGATCCTGACCAGGTGCAGGTAACGCTGGTTAGAGCAGCCGAGTTGCTTTTGTAGAAAATTGCTGAGCGATCGCTCGTGCCCTGGCTCGCATACCCGCTGGATGTTTGCGCCCATCCGGTTTGCGAGGCGCTGTCGGTGATCGTCAGCGTGGAAGTGTTGTTCGCGCCTTGGGTGCACCACACCACGACAGCATTCCCGGAATTGGTGTTGATATTGACGGTCACCGCTGTGGAAGCAGTCACACCATTCTGGGCTGCCTGGATGAACGTTTGTGCAGCCAGACACGATGACCACAGCACGAAAAGGCAGAATCGGGATTTCATGTGCTTACGGCGCGATCGTCTTGGTTTCAATCCACTCGAACGTCACATTCAAGTTGCCGCCGGTCAGAGCAGAGTTATTGAAGTTGACGCATGCTTCCTGTGCCGTCCCGCGAAGCACGATCGGCTTCTGCGTACGATTCAGGATGTAGATGTCATTGGGCGCGGCTGTTCCTAAAGCGAGACAGCCGAGATAGTATTCATCGATAAACCCGAGTGCGGTTCCTACTGTCGGTCCAGTTCCGGTATAGGACAACGGGGCACTCACGGCAGCAGAGTAGTTCGAGTCATCCCCTACAGCAGTGATTGCCGCAGAGGTTCCACCGGAATCGGCGGTCGAGCGCTTGATGATCTTCATCAACACGATTCCGGCTGTAGTCTGCGTGCAGGAGACTTTGACTCTGGTCAGCAACACCGTGTTCGAAGCGTTTCCTGGCAGACACGCGTTGTCTGTAGTCGAACTCCCGGCGAAGTTCGCGCTGCCAACATAGCTGGCCGGACGCATCGCCGGAAGCTGTGCCGTCCAAAGCAGTCCATCGGTGCCAACGTTCGGCGCGACATCGCGCCCCTGAGTTGCCGCCGTCCCATTATTGAAATCGGTTTGAGCAATACCATCGAGCGTGCCAACTCGATTGGATCCAGCCCCAGCGCCATTGCTCGATAAGTTCCCCTGAACCAACCATGGAGTGGTATTCGCGGTATTGCCGGGTTGAACCGTCCAGCTTCCAGACTGGCTCACGGCCGGAGTGTTGTTTATGTTGAACCCGGTATTGTCGATGGAGAAGCCGCTTACGCCTTTTGCGATGAGCAGCTCTCCACGATTGCTGAACTGCGCATCGACCCGCTGTGCATTCGTGACCGCCGGTTGCGTCGCATTGAAAACACCGCCAACTTTGACCGGATTGCCGGAATCGGCACTGGCTGACGCCACATTGCCTTGCGCCTTGAGACTTCCGCTGGTGAGGGTCGCGTCGAGCGCGACCCCGTTGCTCGAGCCAACGTTGGCTGTGACCGTTCCCGTAACGGTCTGCGTGCCGCCGGGAATATTACGTGTGACGATGCCGTACTCGGTTCCCGCCGGCGCGCCGTTCAGAGTGACAGCGCGATGAATAGCTGGCGTTCCGGCAGTGTCGTATCCGCCGATCACAACAGGATTGGCCGTCGAAGTCGAACCCTCCGCTTGGGTTCCCTGAACCAGTGGATCGCCAGGCACATAGCTGCTGCCATTCCCGATTGGGATCTTCCCCTGCGGCGCCGCTCCGCCAATCTGGAATGTTCCCGCGATGTTTGCTGTGCCATTGAAGGTGTGCGTGCCAGTCCAGGTGGGATTGAAACTCTGATCAATCTGGCAATCGGTTCGCGTCGATCCTGAGTTATCAGTGCAACTGATGCCGCTGAAGAAATTGGCTGTCGCCCGCTGTGCCAACGATGTGCCGGCATTCTGGATCGTGCCGTACCCTCCCCCTCCGCCCGATCCGCATCCAGTGCACGATCCCGTGATGGTCAAACTGCCGACGCTCAGCACCGGCGCACTGCTGCCCAGAGGAAGATTGAATCCGGGAACGTAGTTATCGAAATTGAATGTTCCACCCGTGAACTGAACTTCGGTATATCGCAGAACGATTTGCCCGGTGCTTGAGTCAGTCGCAGTCACGCGATAGGAGATATTCGCCGGAGCCGTATTGGCGGGATTCGGAACAGTGAAACTCGCCGCCGAGCCATTCGTGACAGACGAACAAAAAGGACGCTGCAACGACTGCCCACCGCCTCCAATGTTGACGCTAATAGGGTTGTCGTTCAGATCCGTAATCAGGAAGCACAGAGTGCCCGCCGCAAGCTTCTGCTGATTCAGATCGGTGATGTTGGAAGCGCTGACCGTCGTCCAGTTCTGTGCATTGGCAGCAACAGCAAGACACACGACTGCGAATGTTCCCAATATTTTGTTCATCAAGGGAAATAGCTCCCGAGCTTCTAAGCTGCTAAGTGAATCCGTGAAGACAAGCGAAAAGGCGGATCGTGGCGCTTAACCAGCGCCGGGGACGAAAGAAGATAGCCCAGCGGCGTAAGCCCTGGGTTATCCAGCCAAAAACACGTTGAGCCCCAGCGGGGCGGCACCGCTATGACGCAAATGCAACAATCATGATCTGCATTTTCGGCAAGCTCGTAGGGAAATAGCTTCGGAGCTCCTAAGCTGCTAAACGAATCAGTGAAAACAATCGAAAATGCGGATCGCGGCAATTAACCAGCGCCGGAGGCGCGAAAGAAGATAGCCCAGCGGCGTAAGCCCTGCGTTATGCCAGCCAAAAACACGTCGAGTCCCAGCGGGGCGGCACCGTTATGACGCAAATGCAACAATCATGATCCGCATTTTCCTGCCAGAACAAATCTATGCTCGCGGTACGTGCTTGGCGGCCTCGCATTTAAGGGGTTGAGGCCGGCCAACCTACGTTTTTCTTTAGGCGCTGGATTTTCATCCCTCGTAAACGAAAAAATCATCCCGGCGCCGAGTCGTAGAATCAATGAGAGCAACGAACTTCTTCTTCGAGGTGCTCGCATGCGATTCAAACCCTTTCTGCTCGATGCCTGGCTCGACCAGTACGAACACGACATAGAATTTAACCTCGCTGCGAGCACCGGACCGACGTGGACGGTAAACGAGATCCTCGGCCTTGCCGACGACGAAGCGCGCCACCGCTTCCTGAACCATAAGCTGGTCTACGGTCATCCTGCCGGCGCCGACAGCCTGCGTGAAGCCATCGCTGAAATGCAGCGTGTCCCGCTAGAGGCCGTGCAGATCGTGACCGGCGCCTCCGAGGCGCTCGTTGCCCTGATGTGGCTGGCCGCCGAGCCCGGCGCGAACGTAATCATCCCGCTGCCTGGATTCACTACGTTCTCGGCGCTCCCGGAATCTCTTGGCCTCGAAACTCGCTTCTATCGTGTGCGCCGCGAGAACGGCTTTCGTATCGATCCCGACGAGATCAAGCGGCTCGCCGACTCAAAGACCAAACTCATCCTGGTCAACAGCCCGCACAGTCCCACGGGCGCGACCATCGCTGACGCCGAGATGGAAGCTCTGCACGATTTCACCGCCGAGCGCGGAATCCAGTTGGTCAGTGACGAGGTCTATCATCCCATCTACCACGGAAGACCAACGAAATCGGCGGCGCGCCTGCCGCACGCCACCGTGATCTCCGACCTGTCAAAGGCATTCTCGATTCCGGGTGTGCGCACGGGATGGATGATCGAGCACGACTCCCGGCGACGCCAGCAATACTGGACTGCGCGCGCCTACTTCTCGGTCTCAAACTCCACCACTGGAGAAATTCTTTCGGAAATCGCGATCCGCAAACGTGACATCGTGCTCGGCAAGGCCCAGCAAGCCGCCACGCGAAATCTCAAGCTCCTCGAGGGCTTCATGGCGAACCATCGCGACGTACTCGGCTGGATTCCTCCGCAAGGCGGCATGACCGCATTCCCTTGGCTGCTAAGCGGAGAGAACGACCGTAGGTTCTGCCAGGCAGCCGCCGAACGTGGAATCCTGCTGGCTCCCGGCGATTGCTTCGATACCCCGTCGCACTTCCGCCTGGGCTTTGCCGCCGCCGGAGAAAATTTCCCCAAGGCGCTCGATCGCTTGGGAGAATTCGTAAAGAGCTGGTCAGTGAATATGGCCACCGCATGACGAAAACTTGCCGCGCGGCCGTCAGTGGTACTTAATTGCTGGCACTCCGACGCAAAGCTTCGGCGTGCACCCGCGCCGGAGGCGCTAAAGAAGATAGCCCAGCGGCGTAAGCCCTGGGTAAAAGAGCTCTGTAAGGGCGGCACCGTTCGAGGAATCCTCTATTTACCAGGAGCGATGCCTATCACCGAAGGCGACCGCGCTCCGACGCTCTGTTTCGATTATCAATGGAAATACCGCAACGTGAACAACTGCAACGGCAGCGTCTTCGCTACACCTGATGGATTATTAATAATGATGTTGAACTGCCCTGCGGCAGGCACCTGTGCCGTGACGGAGACTGTGTCCCATCCGGTTCCGGCGATATTCCCGATGGGCGCGACCGCAACCTGATCGTTCGCCTGGATGCCCGCCAGAGAAAAATTGTTTACATCAATGTAGCTTCCCGCCGCGAGCGTCTTTCCCGAAAATCCGACGACCTGCGAATGAATCAGGCCCGTGCTGGTCGATTGCCCCAGCACCATATACGTGTAGGCGCTCACATTCGCGAGACTCTGCTCCATCAGCTCGAATTTGTTGAAACTCGTGAACTTGAAATAAACCGTCTGGCCGATGAGCGTAGGATCGTACGACCAATCGAAGACCGCTTCATCCAGCCGCAGAAACTGTGCTCCGTTCGCATGGGCGCCGATCGGAGTTGAAAACGCTCCGCGGCGGAGGTACGCATTGGATGTGTATCGGTTCGGCGCGGTCAGGGTCATCGTCTGATAGGCGAGGACCTCGTAATTTCCTGAGCCGTCATAGATCAGACAGGCGGTTCTCCAGTTATCTGCATCGGCAACCGAACCCGAACTCAGCGTGCCGAAGCTTTGCGAAAGGTCTACCGAAAGCGTGTTTGCCGTATCGGGATCGGACCCGGAAGCCAGCGCCGCGGTAAGCACGCCCATTCGCGCGGCGCCATGGATCGTACCGATACGCCGATAAGTCGCATTATCGAGCGAGATCCAAACGTTGCATCCTCCCCAATTGGAACTCAACCCTGAAACGCCAATCCAAATCTCATATCCAGTCTGCGCGCCTCCCGTGAGCCGGTTGTTCGGCTCAAAGATAATCGGAGGATTCACGCCTCCTGGATCGGCCTGTTGATTGGGCGCAAAACCCGCTCCCGCCGAGTAAGGATAAGCCGTCGGAGTAGCTGTGCCCCACGGGAATTCCTCAGCCTCGAAGTCCAGCTCGCCACCGTCGTTTTCCTTGATCGAGGTAATGCGAACCGGATGCCTGCTGAGTCCCAGATTGGAATCGGTAATCGTGACCAGGTCCATGGGCTCAAGCAGGATGTACTGCCATCCCAGGGTAAATCGGTACGCACTGCCTCCATCGATATAAACAGAGCGCATCCGCCTGTGATTCGCGACTTTCTTGGCGACGGCAGCGTCGCAGACCGCATGCGCCTGTCGAGGACTTCCCGCCTTCAAACCATAGAGCGCGATGTTCGCATCGTCTTTGTCCTCGGCGATCTCGACGTTGTAGCTGTTGGCGCGGTTTACAAACTCGATCTTGATCGCATTGAGGATATCGGCACGCGACTTGCGAAGCACCTTCACCGGATCGTCATTGTCCTTGCGCAGAAAATCGCGGTCGCTCAGGTCGTACACGGGTGTGGTATTCGGAACGAAGATCGCGCCATTCGCGACGGCAGTGGTGTCGCCGTAACTCTTCAGCTTCACCACACCTTCCGACCACACAGCTGCGCCATTGGACAGATCGATAAGATCGTCGATCAGCGCCGCCGCAGTCTGCTGCGAATCGATCACCGGCGACAGAAACATTCCATTCGCCATGCAGTAGCTGGAGAAATTGGAGTAATCTGCGATCAGCGACCCCGGCCAGCCCACGCCGTAAAACGCATTCGTGAGCAGATCGTTCACGATCGCTCCCGGCTCGGCATCGGTGATCCCGCCACCGAAGGGCAGCAGTCCAAGCACCTCGTAGCTGTAGTTCGGCAGCGATCCCGAACTGCCCAGGTCCATCGCGCTCGCGGCGAGGTAGGCAAGACCGTTGTAACCGAGATCCTGTCCGGGATGGTTCGATGTCAGATACGGCCACGGCGTCTGCGGACGCGATCCAGTGAAGAGCGTGAGGGCAAGCTGCTGTAACGGCTGTCCATTCGAGTTCGAATTTGGGACGCCATAAACATAGGTGATCGAGACCTGCTTGCCGGCATCGGCTGCTGAGAATGCGAAGGTTGCGCTAGCTGGATTGAGCGTGTACTGGCCTGCGCCCGGCAAGGATCCCACCAGCGACATCGGCTTGCTCTGGCTTCCGCTGAGCGTAGTCGGACCATCCGAACCATAATCATTGGCGCTAACCGAATAAGCATCGAGCCGCGAAACTCCGTAATGCGCAAAGTAGTTCGCATGCTGCGAGAGCTGATAGCTTCCACCTCCGCCAGGCACAGTGAAATTCTCGGAAGCAGAGACCAGCAGCAAAGTGCCCTTCGTATCCCACACGTTGCAAAGCTGCGCGATCGGCCCTTCGCACAAAGCAATTGCCACAGCTGCCGTGTAGGTGTAACTCGTAGTTCGAGTCGTACCTCCGCCAAGTCCCTTACCGCCGCTCGCCTGCTTCGAACTCTGCGCAATCGGCGTGAAATCTCCATACCAGATCAACTTCCCCGAAATGCGATTCTGCCCATAGACGATCGGAATCGCCTGCCCATATGCCGCAGTCTGCACGCGCAAGGAATGCAGAACGGTATTTTGGGCTGCGAGCGGCCTGGGGCGCGAAAAGATGGACAACTCTTCAGCTGCTAGTTAACTGCTCTAGCATCCCCCTTCGAAGTAGTTGCTATCTGGAAAAAGCAGCCTTTTGCGTCCTTGCTGCAGGTAATACTGATTTTGGGCTTTTAGGAAGTGCACTCGTCCCCACATAACCTGGTGCAACTCATAGCATACTTCGCAAACGTACTGGCCTTCGAAGCTGAGTTCTATGGAGAGAAAGTTCGAGCGCCCTTTATATAAAGGTTGGCTGCAGTGCAGGCAGAAGTCATATTCCTCATGCGGGAACACAGACGCCGGAAGCAGCACAGCTCTGGCTTCCAGGTCTGCAATGAATTCCTTCATTCCCATAAGCTGAAAAACCTCTTCGCTCTTCCGACCAGGATTCCTTCGCGTTGGCCGTCGGAGAGAATCACACCTTTGCCGTTGACCGCATGAATCACCGTGGGCCACTCGAGAACAATCGCACCATGGGCAAAGCACCGCCCGAAGCGATAAATGACGAAATCGCCAGGCAAAGCAGAACCCGCTGCGACGGGGTCCCCGGCGAACGCCGCAGTTGCGGCCCCTGGGGTGCGAGTAGCGGCGGGCCCTGTTTCCAAGTCGCGGCCCGCTACCGCAGGCCGTTCCGTCGCATGCTGCTGAACAATGCGGAGAAAAATTTCTTCAGACCGGTGCAGCATCCAGTCCGGGGGATAGTACGGAATTTCAATGTGGCCGATCAGTCCGGCCTCGCGATAAACCTCCAGAGGAAACATCGCACAGTCAACACCGGCGCCTTTGACGCGGCCCATGTGATGGTAAGGAGTTCCAAGCCAGGAACGAGCGATAGAGCAAATGTGGGACGCTTCTGTTCTTACTTCACCCGATGGCCCGATCACCCGATCACCCGATTTCAAATGGCTGTCTCCGGAGCCGGCACATACGGGAACCCGCCGAAGTTCGCCAGGTTCGAGAACTTCGCCGCGCACGTTGCCTGAGTCTTGTCACAGCCGGGGTAGATCGTGAATGTATCTCCCGTGCCGGGAATAGCCGGTAACGGAACAACGAACAACACCGTCCCGCCGGAATTCAGATACCTCCTCACAGCGACCAGATGACCGTTGTTTGTACCCGAGGTGAACACAAGCTGGCCGTTATCGAAGTAAGCGTCTGCCTGGCTTAAAGTCGTCAGCAGCTTGTTGATTGTGCTTCCAGCTTGAACCGTTCCAATCACGGCAAAGCTCGCCTTAGTCAGCGTGCAGCCAGAATCGAACAGCGTATGAATGCACGTGGGTTGCAGGAGATTTCGCGGAAGCTGAATGTTCAGATCCTCGACTTTGCTCTTACAGGTGAACTTCGCCATCGTGCGTGAGAGTTCGTCGAGATCTCCGATGTTGCCGACAAACCTGATCACCGTTCCCTGCTGCGCCAAATTCGGATCCATGAACAAACGACGCACCGTGATCTGCGCCTTGTCGAAGTCACCGCGCGCGATCCTCTGCAGGATCGGCACTCCGCCGATGGTGTCGGACGGATTCGCGTGAATCTGGAGGGTGAGAGTGCCAATCTTGGAGAGCCCGAGAACCTCCTCGACTGTGCCGCGCCTGAAGTTCGGTGGTCCGGAGAGGTATGTCGTGCCGCCCACAACCAGATTTCGGTCGAAGGTCGTGTAATGGAGCTGCATGCCATCGGCGAGCGTTATGTCGTAGAGCTCGGCCATCACGAACTCTGTGTTCGCGGCGAGGAAGTTGATGAAGGATGGACCGGCGGTTTTCATACTAATGGCTGTCAGCGGTCGGCAATCGGCGTTCGGCCAGCGACCGGTTCTTTTCGGGAAGAAGAACAATGCGTACTGGCCGAACGCCGATTGCTCTCACAATTGGGTGATCGCGTGATCGGGTGATGTAAACCCTGGAGTCACACTTCTTACTTCACCAGATGACCCGATCACCGGGGTCCCCGGCAAGCGCCGGTGTTGCGATTGCTGGGGTGGGGTCACCCGATCACCCGATTTCTTCATACTCTCACGCTCACTAGTTCCAGTCTCTTGCACTCCCACAACAAATACATAAAATTCCCAAATTCGATCTGGTCCTGCGCGAAGCGCACTCGCCAGAGCCACTGGAAATCTGCAGTGATAGCCGCTCCGCTGGCGGGCGCCGACGCGAAGCTGACGACGCCATGGCTGATGGTGTAGTCCGTACCCTGCGTCTTTCGCGCTCCGGACAGATAAACAGTCGCGCTCTGACCGGCCGGATTCTGCACCTGCTCCAGATATCCACCGATGTTGCGCACCAGTTGGAAACCTATCGTGCTGCCGTCGCCGACTCCGATCGGCTGTCCGCTCAGTGTGGAATCGAGCGGCTTGCGTGTAAGCTGCGCCAGGTCGATCAGGAAAGAATCAAACTGTCCCTGCCGCGCGAGAAAGAATCCGACAAGCTGTTGCAACTCCGAGTTCCCGTTCTGATCCACGTGATGGGCATCATCATGCAGGAACTCGTAGCTCAACGAGATCTTCCACAGCGGCGCGCTCCAGAACTCCGCGCGGACTTCACGTCCGCTCGTGGCCTGCTGCACGCCACTCGAAAATGTGGGTGTGAGCGTGTAGGCCCAGGAGAGACCGCGAAGATCGGGAAAGAGTGAGTTGGACATGGCTCTTCTTTGTCATTCCGAACGAAGTGAGGAATCCCTACTGACACGAAAATGTTCGCGATAGCCTCCCGGTTTAGCTTGTCGCTCCGAAACAGAACGTACGCCTTGGAGTCCTCACGTACATCGGCGTCCGTAGGGATTCCTCACTTCGTTCGGAATGACAATGAAACGACGATTAAAGACGGACCGAAATCAGTTCCACTCTCTTACACTCCCACAGCAAATACATAAAATTCCCAAATTCGATCTGGTCCTGCGCGAAGCGCACTCGCCAGAGCCACTGGAAATCTGCAGTGATAGCCGCTCCGCCGGCTGGCGCCGATGCGAAGC